>JBEGIR010000025.1 GCA_040224245.1 Puniceicoccaceae bacterium
GTGTGCGGGCCGGATTGGGAGCGATGGGAATCAGCTTGGATGTGCGTCGCGGGTAAAGATCACCCACCCGTTGTTCCGCTTGAAGGATCGCGCAAGAGTATGACTGCGCTAATCCGTCATATTGAGACTTCATCGGATCTCAACCATTGCTGTGAACTTATGAGAGCGTATCTTGAACAGTTCCCTTCAAGCCTTTCTCAACTTTCTGAGGTCGGGATCGAGATCCGTGCAGGAAACACGGCGACAGCACTCTTCGTCGGTGTTGCTGATGCTCACATTCTCGGTAGGCGAGCTGAAGTGATCTCGGCTGCGGTCGAGGTGTTTAACGGTTTGATATATGATCGGAATGCTCCTTCAAACTGGAGAGTATGGGACTGCGTCGCAACTGCACTGCTCGGACGAATTGAAATTGCTGACGCGAAATTGAGGGGATTGTTGGAGCTGAATCCTGCCCTCTATTCGTGGGCATTGGGAGCCATCGCACGTGCATGGATTCCTGCACTTGGGGAAGATGAGCAGCGTCTTTCTCCTGCGGATAGGATCGATTGGTGGAAATCCCACATGCAAAACTGTGGCGAAAGTGTAGGGCTTGAAGGCTGGCAGTTGGGAGCGTGGACCTTGGCTGTGTTGGGAGATCATGATGGAGCAGAGATGTGTTGGCAAAATTTGTGCGGTGTACAACCGGTTCCTGCTGCGCATGCGCAGACCGTGCTTGCAGCGTGGTTGTTTGGATGTGAGCAAGAAGCGAAGCGATGGTATGGCAATTCGTCACCGGAATTTGACAGTGGCAGTGCACTGGAACGATTAACGATCAATCTTGCTCAGAGCATTCTCTGTCCAAAGGGCGAGGATAGTGTGCAAATGGTTCGAGTAATGGATGATGTGTGTCCGACGCTTTTTGATCGAAGCTATCCGAGTCATTTGCGTTGTTTGTTGAGGGCCATTGCTCATCGACGCAATGGCGATGAAGTGGAGGCGGGACGGTGGTATGGAAGGGCTGCATCTGAGAGCACGCTCTCCGCACCGATGTGGACGGCTTGGAATCGAGCAAAACCAACATGACCAGGATGCTTGAGTTCTTGAAGTTGAGCGATCATTCGGATTTGCTGAGTAATCCCAGGCTGTCACCTTCGACCTGAAAATCATGTTAGTTGTTTCTGCAGGGCTTTTTCGATCTGGAAGTACATGGCTGTACAATGCTGCCCGGCATTTATTACAAGCGCAGTTGGGTCCGGATGTGCTGTCCGGATGGATCGAGGATGTGGACCGGAAAGAATTGTTGAGTGCCAAACACGCTCTGGTGAAAATCCACGAGTTTGATGAAGAAATTGCAGGCAACGCGCAATTCATCCTTGTTTCGCATCGTGATCTACGCGATATGATGACGAGTTTGCACCGCAAATTTGCTGCAGACCTCACCGTCGAACGGGTGCACACTGTGCTCAGGGATTATGACCGATGGGAACAGCGCGCAACGTTGGTATTGCGGTATGAAGAGATCTTGATGGCGAATACCAGAGTATTGAGCCGAATAGCGGATTCGCTGAAACTCGATCCTTTTTCTGAGCGAGAACTGGAACAGATTCTCGTTGAGATGGAACGTGAAGCAGCCACCTCAAAGCCAGAAAGAGGAAGACGCAGCAACCGGTTGACAGGGCTGCATCAAAATCATCGCATTGATGGGCGGATGGGCCAGTGGCGTGAATGGCTTCCAGCCGGATTTGTCCGCGAAATCGAAGTCGAATTTGCAGATTGGATGAAGCGTCACGAGTATGCGATGACAAAACCTGGCGAAGTAGTGGGAGTTGCGGATGAGATTTGGAACAAGATACGGCAATTCGAGGGAGCTGCCAAACGTGTTGTCATTTTTGGTACGGGTCGAAGTGCTGAGCGTGCATGGGATGTCCTGTTGAATTATCCAGGATTTTGCGTTAAAGCGTTTGCGGATAACGATCCTGAGAAAAGTGGCACGATGTTCAGGAATCTTCCAGTATGGTCGCCCAACGAACTTCTTCGCAACTGTGATTGGGATATCGTCTGTATTGCCAGCCAATGGCAACAGGAGATCGCAGCCCAGCTTCGGCAGATGGGGCTGGAACCAGAGCAAATTGCAGTGAATGATCCATTGGGTCGCCCTTCGCTGCTTCTCGGCATTCGCGATTGGCCCGAGTTTGGCAGCACTAGAATGGAGATTCCATCGAAGATTGTTGGGGAGCCATAAAGTTGAGCATCATGCCTGAATCCTCAAGGAAACCCACCCATTCTGCAATCTGCTCAGCAGCGCAGGTGTTTGCAGACTGCTCTCGGAAAGAAGGCGGACGGGCGTTGCCAATCGAACCTGACAGGAACGGGACCCCAAAAGGAATTCGAGAGCATAGGATCAAGGATTTGCAGGATTATCGGCGAATTGCAGTGATCGGCACCAGTCGATTTGCGCAGCTGTTGGCTGAAGCTCTGGAGCGATTTCACGATGTGGTGGCCTTTGCTGAGCCGTTTGCAGTGCCTGAAGGTATTACCCTGGGTGGGCGAAAGCTTGTTTCGACGGATGTGCTCCATCTGCTGGAAGTGGATGCAGTCATCAGAGTGGAAGGTAGTGATGGGCAAAGAGAGGTGATGTTGTCCCCGAACTGGAATCCTTCGATTCCCATTGTGGACGCTACTCAGGTCTTTGATCGATTGCTCGTTTTTGGAGCTGGTGCGGGAGGACGTAAGGTATGGAAGGTAATTCCAAGCAAAACATCCATTCTTGCGTTTGTTGACAACGATGTGAACAAAAGGGGAACGCAGATTGAGGGAATATCGATCATTTTACCACAGGCCATTCCGCAATACAACTATCGCTACATCCTTGTTGCCAGCATGTACCGCGACGAAATCGAATCCCAGCTCAAACAAATGGGTATCCCTGAAGGATGTGTGCTTTCGATTGACCCAACGCGAAAGCCTCGCGTGCGAACGGTATTGCGACGGAAGGAGTTGCTCAATGAAGCACGCATGTTTTGGCCGGAATTGCTTGCTGAAGACCTGAAACGGGTGTGGTCATTTGCCCTGCATTGTGAAGAGGTGGCTCTGCTCGATTTTGCAAAGGAATCACTTGCGGTTGGAGTTATCATGGCTGCAGCAGGAGCGAGGGTCGTTGCATTCAGGGCACCTTCGTTACTGCATGGATCAATGGCATTGGGTGTGAATGCGATTTCAAAAACCTTTCAACCGGAGGATGCGAATACATTCTCGGCGTTCGTAGTGTCGGAGTCACAGGGGTTTTGCAGCATTACCGGCTGTTGCCACCCGGGGCACCGGCTGATTGCACCGCGCTATCTGAATCTGGGTGATTACCATCGTCAGACTGCAAATCTCAGTTACTGGTATACACCTCTCCGACGGTGGCTGAGCAACACAAACATTTTCTGAAGAATCCATGAGCAAAACAGATTACCCCATATCCAAAATCTTTGATGATCTTTATCACTCGACCTGCAAGGAAACTCTGGCGGGAAAGATGCGAGAGATTGAGATCATCCAATCCATACCGCGCTCTGCGGCTGAGTATCTCTTCAATCTGGTCTGCGAACATCGACCCACTACGGTGATTGAAGTAGGCATGGCGTGGGGTTTCTCATCGGTTGCAATTTGTGCGGCTTTGCGGGATTTGGGTGAAGGAGTCAATGTGATCATGGATCCTTACCAGCTTCAGACGTGGGAGGGAGTTGGCATGATGGCGTTGAAGCATTGTGGTCTTGAAGCACACGCAGAGGTTCACGTGGAGCGGTCCGACTTGTTTCTTCCAAACTATTGGAAAAGTTCAGCTGGACGGGCATCGTTTGCATTCATTGATGGGGATCATCGAATTGACGCAGTGTTTGTGGATTTCTACTACGTGAACAAAATCCTTCCCCCGGGAGCGGTTGTTGTGTTCGACGATTTTCAATTCCATTCAGTTGCGAGCGTTGTTCAATATGCGATGAAGAACTTTCATTACGAGCGATTGCAGTGCCCAGAGGCGCGGTTTGTTGTGCTAAAAAAACTCCGTCCGGATGAGCGTGGATGGAGTGATTATGGATCATTCTAAACCTCAAATGGACCTCATCAGTGCGAATTTTGTTCCTCAATGATCTTGGCTTTCAGTATGGTGCTGGCATTGCTCAGGCACGGCAGATTCAGTCCTTATTGCTGGGAGGGCACACCGTTGGAGCAATTTGTGGAGCCAACGGTGAGGTGGGAGACCGCATCCTGTTCAGCCGTCCTGGATTGGATAAAGGCTGGCGGGGGATTCGCACATTAGACTCGCTGTTTGCTTCTGATGACTTACTTCAGCACGAATTGATCGATGGGATATTGATGGCTGCGGCTGAATTCTATCCCGATATTGTGGTGGTCGGGAATCTGCATTCGACATCATGGCCACTTCAGATTGTGGAGGAACTGACGTGTCTTGGATGCAAAGTCGTGGCCTACATGCACGACCTGCATCTGGTAACTGGGCGATGCACTTACCCTGGCAATTGTGATCGGTATCTATCGGGTTGTGATCAGAACTGTCCTACTGCCGAAGAGTATCCTTCACTTGCTCCAGATCGAATTGCGGGTGCCTGGAAGTTGAGACGGGAATTGTTCAATGGCTCAAATTCGGTGAAGCTGGCTGCGAACAGTGAATATGTGAGAAAGCTTGCCAGTCATGCATTTCCGAATGGGAATGTAGTGACCGTGTATTACGGTGCGGATGAGACGGTATTTCAACCGGTGAATCGTCTTGCTGCACGAAATCAATTGGGCCTTGCGTCGGATGTTCCCACCGTTCTTGTGGGTGCGGTCAATTTGCGTGAGACTCGAAAGGGGGCATCCCATATTGCTTCTCTTGTCGAGCGATTTCAAGAGGGTGTTCAGTTCATTTCATTCGGACATCCTTCGCCGGATTTGCCGACGGTTCGCGCGCTCGGATATCATACGGATGCGAAGCAGTTGGCCCGGATTTATTCGAGTGCAGACTTGTTTGTGAGTGCGGCAACGGAGGAAGCGTTTGGTCAGGTGATTCTGGAAGCATCCTTGTGCGCGACACCAGTTGTAGCATTTGCTGCGGGTGGCATCCCGGAAATCATTCAAAACGGGGAATCCGGATTGCTCGTCCCTGTGGGTAATACAAATGAAATTGGAAATGCAGTTGAGCTGCTCCTGCACAAGCCCAAACTTCGCGAGGAAATGGGGCATGCGGCAAGGGAGCTATGCGTGAAACGGTTTTCTTTGAAACAACAACTGACCGCATGGACAGGGCTTCTCACCCAACTTTGCATTGAGACGCATGCAGATCTCTGATTCCAGGATTTCATCAACGCCATCGCAACACATTGTGATGGTTGAACCTCACTGGCATGGTCATCAGGCAAGCTATTTACGAGCTGGAATCCGCTCCCTTCTTCGAAGCGGGCATCGGGTTACGGCCTTTTGTCCCTTTCCTGAAATACCATTGAAATGGTTGGAAGGGTTTTACCCGGAGTTATGTGCCAAATTCAGTACGTTTCGCTTTTTGCGTCCTTCTCCCGTAGCTCCCGGAACACCATGGCCCAGCCGCGCCTTTGCCATCAAGTTTTGGCGCGAAACCGCCCAAGCGATTGGGGAGCAAAATTTGGGACACATTGACTTGGTGTATTTGAGCTGGCTGGATACGTATGTGCATCCATTTCTTCCCGGATGGATGATTGACCGACATTTTCCATACCGTTGGACTGGGCTATATTTTTGGCCGGGAGAATACCGCAACGCTCCGCATCTAGGTCGTATTGAACGATGGTTGCTATCGAGTGGATTCCCTTTTCGATCCAAAAGATGTGTCGGGGTTGGAGTGCTTGATGAGCAGGCAAAGCAATCATTGGATCATACATTGCAAGGTCGTCCAGTTGTCTTGTTTCCGGATGTGGTTGATGAAACACCGGACGGAACAGCTGTGCTTGGACCAAAGCTGAAAGCGGCGGCGGCGGGTCGTAAGGTGGTGGCGTGCATCGGATCCCTGAGTAAGCGAAAGGGCATGCTTGAGCTGATGCGGATTTGCCAACAAACTGCTGCAAAAGACTGGTTTTTTGCGTTTGCAGGTCATTTGGATCTTATCGACTTCGATGACCGAAGTTTGCGCGAAATACTGCGTTTTGTGAATCACCCCCCACCCAATGTGTGGATGCACCTTCATCCCGTCGCAGATGTTCTTGAGTTTGATTCATTGGTATTGGCCAGTGATGTGCTATACTGTCATTACCTTGAATTTCGTCACAGCAGTAATCTGCTCACCAAGGCTGCAGTGCATCGAAGACCCGTTCTAGTGAGCGATGGGCACTGCATGGCAGAACGCGTGAGACGTCACCATCTCGGGGTTGTGGTGAGGGAAGGGGATCATCATGGAATTCTGCGAGGGCTTGAGTCCCTTTTGAACGATCCCAATGCCGAGAGGCGTGATTTTGATGGATACGCCAAGTTCCATTCCATTGAGCGGTTGGATGCAGCGTTCGATACATTGCTCTCTTCCAATAAAACCAAACTCAATCGACATCCATGAACCAGAATACGATCATCTACGGAGCAAATCGATCAGGGGTTGAACTTCGCTCCAAACTGACAAAGGCGGATCGAGTCGTCTGCTATGTAGATCATGACCGCGATAAAATTGGACGGGAGTTTGATGGATTGCCAGTTTTGGCTCCCAGCTCGCTGATGGATCTTGAATTTGAACGGATTGCACTTTCTCAAGCCGATCCAGGCGGCGCATTGTCATTACTACTGCGCCTGGGGATTCCACTCGATAAAATTTTAGTGCCGGGTATTGAGGGGTTGGTCAGCAAAGACAGCTTACTGCCCCGAATCGTGATCTTTGGTTGTGGAATGGGAGCATTGCGAACCAAGGAGTTTCTTGAACCGGAACATGAAATATTGTGTTTCTGCGAAAGTGATTCAGCCAGGCATGGCAAACAACTTGCCCGACGGTTCGTGATTTCACCTGCTGACCTGTCTGCCATTTCATTCGACAAGATTTATCTTGGGGTTTCCGATACTCATCGTGCATTGCATGAACTGTTGTGGTCATGGAACGTACCCATCGAAAAAATTGATGTTGCGCCAGAAGACGTGCTTTCGGATCGTCTCGAATCGTCTGGCTCGGGGCGGCTGCGATATGTGATTTTTGGTGCGGGCATGGCTGGTGAGCGTGTATTTGCTCAGCTGAAGCATGATGCGGATATCATCGCATTTGTGGACAACAGCACTGAAAAAGTGGGGACGGAAAAATGTGGAAGACCTGTGGTCGCACCCGATACCTTGCCAAGCATGGACTATGATCGAGTTGCAGTCGGAAGCATGTATGTTGCATCCATACTCGAGCAGCTTCATTCGATGGGGATTGCATGTTCCCGTGTTTGGATACCGCCTACAGAATGGATCCAAGGTCTGCGTCACCCCAAGCGTGGAAGTTTCTGGACAAGGTGGTTACAACGATCATGAGCGAAACATGCAAGACGGTTGCCATTTTTGGAACGGGTTCGAGTGGAGAGCGCGCATGGAAAACCTGCACCGCAATTCCTTCGGTCAAAGTCGTTGCATTTGCTGATAACGATGATCGAAAACACGGTACGCTGCTTCATGGGCTGCCAGTAATTTCTGCAGAAGAACTGGTGAGTTCCTCGATTGAGGGTGTCGTGCTTGCAAGCATGTTTGCGGCAGATATCCGAGCAAAATTGCTCAATCTTGGACTTGCGCATGAGCGAATCGTGACAGCGTCGGATAGGCAATTTGCATCTGCCGTGATGGACTGGGCACTGGATCGAACAGGTGGGTTGGTTGCACTTGAAGGCGGAG
>JBEGIR010000026.1 GCA_040224245.1 Puniceicoccaceae bacterium
TACTGCGTAGATTGCATTGTCCATTTTTCCTGGGATGCGCCCGGCGATGCCTTCGGTTTCAAACTGCTGCCACAGCTTGCCACAGTCGCGGCTCGACTGCTCATCATGGTTTGTGGTTTGGCCCGGAAGGGCCAGACCGATCAATTTGAATGCGTCAAGTTGCAGGATGGTTTCCATCGACTTTGGAGAGGTGCTTGGATGCGATTTCTGGATCGCGTGAGTCTGCAAACACAAAATGAAGCCTGAGAAGGTGCAACCCCAAACTGCCCCATTGCGCTACCATGCGTCAGAATCTCCACATCGCATCCAAATGGCCAACCAGCCGTCAATCCTCGAGAAGTGATTGAATGTCTTCGAAACGAAGCCGGGCACTCAGGCTGGCACTTTCGTCAAAGAGCGCGTCAAGCAAACCCCGTTTTTCCTGCTGCATCAGCTGTACCTTTTCTTCGACCGTGCCACTGACAATGAGGCGGATTGCGGTAACGGTGCGCGTCTGCCCGATACGGTGAGCGCGGTCCGTCGCCTGCGCCTCGACGGCAGGGTTCCACCAGGGGTCAAAATGCACAACAACATCCGCACCCGTGAGATTGAGTCCTGTGCCCCCTGCCTTGAGCGAAATCAGGAACACAGGGATCCGAGAATCCGCATTGAAGCGGTCGGCCTCTGCGAGGCGATCCCTCGTACTGCCGTCGATGTAGGCGTAGGGCAGATCCAGCTGCTCCAGTTCCTGCTTGAGCAGTTGCAGTGCACTAACGAACTGGGAAAACACGAGCATGCGGTGTCCACCATCAATGGACTCCTGCAGCAGCTCCCGAAACGCAGCTAGCTTGCACGACATCGATGCATCCAGCGATGCGTCAACCAGGCGTGGGTCGGCGCAGACCTGACGCAGTCGCAGCAGCTCCGTGAATGCCGCCATCTTGAGTTGCCCCTGCGACACTCCGCCCATTTGCAGACGGTCAAGCGTCTGCGAGGACGATTTGCGGATGCGATCATAGAGTGAGCGCTGTTCCGGCTCCATGTCACAATAGAGCACCTGCTCCAGTTTCTCGGGCAGTTCGGGTGCCACCTGTGTTTTGGTGCGCCGCAGGATGTAGTGGGCGCAACGCTCACGCATGCGTTCCATGTGCCACTGTCGATCTGCGGACTTCCCGCGTGGGTTTGCAGTGGAGTTCAAATAGCCGGGCATGAGGAACTCAAAGAGCGAAAAGAGGTCGTCAACACTGTTTTCAATCGGTGTTCCGGTCAGCAGAAAACGCCCGTCACACCGAAGTTGCTTGAGCGAACGGGCATGCTGGGTGCGACGGTTTTTGATGTGCTGTGCCTCATCTCCGATCACAATGGACCAGTTCACTCCAGCAAATCCAGCCCTATCGATGGCGAGGGTGGAATAGGAGGTCACGACAACATCATAGGGAGCCGTCCACCCGTCAGTGGTTGCACTACGGGCCGCGCCATGGTGGCACGCTGTGCGCAGCCAGGGCGCAAACTGGCGAAGCTCGCGCATCCAGTTGCCCACGAGTCCGGCCGGACAAACCACCAGCGCAGGTGCTGCAGACTCCTGCGAAGCGATCACCGACAACAGCGCGATGGCCTGGATGGTTTTCCCCAGGCCCATTTCATCGGCGAGGATGCCACCCAACTGGTGACGGTAGAGGTGGTGCATCCAGGCCACACCGATTTTCTGGTAGAGTCGCAAGCGATCATAGAGCTGCCCAGGAACCGGAGCCTCTTCAAGTTTCGACAGGTTGCGGATCGCCGCGCTGCGGGAAGTCCACTGCTCCGGTGCCGCGTAGTTGAGGCCGGAGTCCTCAAGCAGCGCCTGCCAGTCACAGGCGTCGGAATTTCCACCGCGAACTGCAAATCCGATGATAGACTCCGCTGCAGGGTCACCAGTCAAGCGCTTGACGAGCAACTCCAGCTGCTTCAGTCGCTCCGGCTGGAGCAGCCACACGTTGGCATCGGACTCGAGATAGCAGCGCCCACGCGCGAGCTGTTGCCGCAAGGATGCCTCGGATATCCCTTCACTAGCGGTGATGCGAAGTTCCACCCCGTTGCCCAGCTCGATCACCTCCGCAGTCATTTCCAAAAACCGCACGTTCCGCAGACGCTCCGAAAAATTGCTGCTGAACTGCGCCTGAAACGCAGTGCGAAAACGTTCCCAGTGCTCAGCGAGAAAGTTCAACACGTGGTGTCGGTCGCGCAACCACCACTTCCCATTGCTCGGCTCAAGCCGAAAACGCCAGGCCTGCAGCAGGGCATGAATTTCAGAATAGGAAGGATCTTCACGCGAGGGAAGTGTCACTGCCAAAAAATGAGGAGAACCATCAACCTGGACGCGTTGCAGTCCGGCAGTGGATCGGTTTAGACGATCCGTGCGACGCGCATTCCCAGAGGCGGTGGAAGGTGCAACGGCACTTTGCATGCCTGGACCGTGCTGCACCCTGCTCTCAGACCCTGCTTCCCTGGGTTCCCGCAGGTGCAGGTGCACCCCATCAAGTTCGTCGCCCTTCCACGGGATCGCCTGCTCGCGCTCTTTCAGCCAGGCGACAACGGGTTGGCCAGCAACACAGCTGAGCAGATCCCGCAGCTGCGCACGCGTCAGCTGCAGCATGGAGTGTAGCTTGCCACCACAAAGCGATTCCACCATGCCCGCAAGGGCCTGATCCCATACAGCAAGCTGATACGCCTTGCCACGGTCGATCTGCTGCAGCAGGCAAGTCACGCCGGAAGCCAGCTCAAACTCGATGCGAACGGCGATTCGATCCTGCGGGGCGGCCCTCGCAAGGTTGGGAGGCAGCAAGATTCGGAATCGTGCGGAAATGCCCTTGCTTTCGGAGAGCACCAGGGATTGCACGGAGTGGGGTTTTGGGGTCGAGCCCTCCCCACCCTCACTGGCCTGGGCAGTCATTTCGGTGGGTTCTGCCTGCGTCGGTGTTTCCATGCTCGCCAGGCAGAGTGCAATGGCATGAGCGCAAACACTGCCCCGTCGACCTGTAGCACAGTTGCAGCGGTTCTCTGCAAAGGTGAGGGAGCGCAGATTCAGTCGAGGAAAAAACGATGTTCCGGCTCCGGCAACCTCACCTTTCAAGAGCTTATCCTGCCATTCAAAGTGTTTCACCCGACCCGCTTCATGCAGGACCCTTGCCTCCTTGAGCACGGACCAGCCCGCCAAATCCACCAACACATCCCTGTTCAGCTCCACCTTCACGCCTCATGCAGCAATATCCACCCAGTCGGTTCAACGTTTTTTTACCTGCACTACGACCATTCAGCCGAAATCTGTAAAAGTTCAGTTAATGAAAACACAACGGGAAAACCACCTAAAGCCCTCCCATCGACTACCGATATTCAGGTAAATTAACACCCACTCAAGAGTCAGAGTTACCGCTCCGGTGCTCTGACTGCTTTTTGGGAGAACTCACTACAAGGGGAACATGAAACAACGCTTCATTCAACGCCTGAGCCTGCTCAGCGCAACCGCAGCCATCTGCTTGACCACTCACGCGGTCGACATGGAAAATGTCTACATCAACGGATTCATCAGTCAGGGTTATCTGAAATCTTCGGATAATCGCCTGATGGGAGATACGGACGATGGTACCTGGGAATTCAACGAAGCCGCCATCAGCGTGAAGGCACTGCTCGCCGACAACCTGTCCGCAGGCATCCAGCTGATGAGTCGCGACTTCGGCAATTCCGGAAACAATGAACTCAAAGTGGACTGGGCTTTCCTGGACTATCGCCTCAACGACAGCGTCGGTGTGCGCGTTGGTAAGTTCAAGAAGCCGGAAGGCATCTACAATTCGATTCGCGATGCAGATGCGGTTCGCACGTCCATCCTGCTTCCACAGGGCATTTACAACGAACGGGTGCGCGACATCAACATCGCCATTCAGGGCGTCGGTCTGTATGGATTTGCGGATCTGGCAGGTGCAGGGTCACTGGACTATGTCATCTATCTCGGCAACCAACCGGTGGATAAAAACGAACCCATCATCAAGGATGCTCTGCTAGCAGGATTCTACGGTATCACCAATGGTGGCAGCATTGAGTTCAAATACTCAGCGGGAACCCAATTGTTCTGGAACACTCCGATTACCGGTTTCCGTCTGGGAGCGTCTATGAACACCGCCCTCATCGAAATCAACGGAACCAATCAGGCCTATCCCTGGTTCCAATCCAGCATTACCGAGGAAGAACTCAAGGTACCCCTCAAGTACATCCTTTCTGCGGAATACCAGCGCGAGAACTGGACCTTCACTGCCGAGTACATGATTGAACCCATCGAAGCGAAAAACTCTCCCATCGGAGGCACCCCCACACCCATGGGTTTCCCCTCAGGCGGTGAGTATGACATCGAGACCGAAAGTTACTACGTGCAACTCACCTACCAACTTTCAGAAAAATGGCAGATCGGCAGCTACTACTCCTGGTCCTACGGTAGCGCAAATGGGATTCTGGATCGCAACAATCCGGCCCAACACCTCAAGGACTGGGCCTTGAGCGCGAAGCACGCCATCAATGAATGGTGGGTCGTCAAGGCAGAGTTCCATCTCTTTCAGGGATATCAAGGTGTCGAGGCCGATGAATCCGGTGTCTTTGAAAAGGACTGGAACCTGATCGCCCTCAAATCCACCATCAGCTTCTAATTCAGCCAGCAGAAAGACTTCCAACCATGAAAACCATGCAAGATTTTCAACGACTCGTACTCGTGCTGGCACTGGCATTGTTCGGGTGTTCGATCCTGATGCAACAAGCCAACGCCGATGTGGTGCTGGTGGCACATCCGGATATTCCCGATGCATCACTCAGTGCAGCAGACATCGAGAACCTGTTTCTCGGTAAACGCAAAACTCTGCCCAGCGGAGAGAGCGTCAAAGTTGTTACCCTCAAGAGCGGTGATGCGCACGATGCTTTTCTCAGTGCCTATGTCAACCGCTCGGCCAGCCAATTCTCAGCCTTTTGGAAACGGAAGATTGTCGATGGCACTGGCATTCCACCCAAGTCCTTCGATTCGGAGGCAGAGCTGATCGCCCACGTGAAAGCCAATAGCGGTACGCTTGGCTACGTGTCCAACAGCACTCCCGCCGATGGAGTGAAGGTGATTCCTGTAGAATAGGTGTTTTCACCACAACCCGCTTGAACCATGAAAATTCTTCCTCAGCGCATCTCCACCAAGATTTGGAGCATCGTCGCCGTCTTTGTAGTGTCCCTGATGGGCATCATGGCGCAGTCCTTCCTGGTGAAGGGTGACCTGCAGCAACAATTGCAGCGTTTCTCCCACAACAGCAATATCGCCAATGTAGAGGGTCGCACACTTGTGGCGCAAATCGATGCGCAACTCAAGGCCTATGAAGATGCCGTGGTCAGCGGGGAAAGTGATCTCATTGTGGGCGCAAGTCGCTCCGCAGGTGAATCGCAGGATTCCCTGAACGGACTTGCGGCCATCACTTCCGCCAGCCTGAAGACCCGCATCCAGCGCTTTTCGAATCAGCTGGAGCGGTTCACTCGTCAGGCGAGTGAAGTGTATCCCAAATTCATGAGCGAAGACGAGATGGACGATTCTGTCTTTGAGCAGGCAGGTGAACTGGCTCGCGAAAAGACAGAGATCCGTGAAGAAGCAGTTGCGATCACGGTGGCCGTATCGGATGAACTGTCATCGCAAATGGCAACACTGGTGAAGGAACTGGGTTCCACCAAGACCTTCGACCTCGTGCTCGGATTTGCGGTCACCGTCGTGGTCATTCTCATGGTGTCGTTTGTGATCCGTATCGCCATCAATCGCCCCTTTGCAGATTTCATCCAAAAGGTCAAAATTCTGTCGGAAGGAGACCTGACGGTACGGTTTTCCGATCAGCGAAAGGACGAATTGAGCCAACTGGGAAACTATCTAAACCACTATGTGGATGGATTGCTCCAGTCGATCCGACAGATTTCGGATCACTCCGCTCTGCTCAAATCGCTAGCGGATGAAACCCACCAGTCTGCCGAGGAGATCCAGCTCAATACCAACAGCATGTCGACCCAGGCGGATTCGGTGAGCAATGCGGGCAATGAACTCTCGAGCGAGATGTCAACCATCGCAGGCAATGCGAAGGAGATGACAAGTTCAACGTCCTCCGTAGCGGCGGCCATTGAAGAGATGAGCGCAGCGATCAGTGAAGTTGCCATGCAGTGCAACCAACAGTCTCAGATTGTACTTGAAGCCAATCAAAAGGCCGATGGAGCAAGCAAACTGATGCACGAGCTGGGCGAAGCTGCAAAAGAAATCCAGAAGATCGTGGAGATCATCAACGCCATCGCAGCCCAAACCAATCTCCTCGCGCTTAACGCCACCATCGAAGCCGCCAGTGCGGGTGATGCAGGCAAGGGGTTTGCCGTAGTCGCCAATGAGGTCAAGGAACTCGCACGCCAGAGCAGTGATTCATCTGGACGGATTCGTTCGCAAATTCAGAACATCACTCAAAAGACCGAGGCTTCGCTCAAGGCGGTCGATGAGATTTCAGAGATCATGTCGCGAGTCAGCGAATATTCGGGAACCATTGCAACCTCAGTGGAGCAGCAGTCGTCAACCAATCGGGAAATTTCAAGCACTATGCAGACTGTCACCGGATTTACCGAAGAGGTCTCCTCGACGGTGACGGTTTCGTCCGAAAGTGCCAACGTCGTTGCCGAGAGCATCCGGGGAGTCAACGCCTCCATCGACCGGTTCAAGAGCGTGGCCGATACGACTCTGGATCGCTCAGGTCGTCTGACGAAGCTGTCCGAGCACCTGCTGCAATCAATTGCGGCATTCAAAACGCAATAACGCTGCGACGTGGAGTCCGGTATCGCATGACGGCAATTTTCGCATTCACGGTTGCGGGGTCATTCCCGATCCCGCAATCGTGAAAACCATCTGAGGCTGTTTCGCCATCAGGGTAACAGCTTCGCCAGCAGCAGCTCAACTCGCTTGACTTCACGCATCACGCGATTGCTGTGCATGATCATCCAGAACCAGACTTTCATAAACGAAATAAAGAGCAGGCAAAACAGGGAGGCCATGCCCCACTCCAGTTTCAATCCCAGATCCTCTGTCTGAATAAAACAAAGGCTGGTCCAGATCCAGAGTCCGAAAACCAACAGACTCATTACAGCCGCGACACTGTTCATCCAGCGGGATTGGCCGCGAAAGGTCTGCAGCAGCTCCTCAGCGATAGACAGATTCACATTACCCGAAGTGCCGTTTGATTCGAGTGCGGCACGAATGCGTTCATCCAGATTATTCATGATCGTGTTCATTTGGTGGTTCATTCCAGGTCACCCGATAGCATCGCATCGCGCAGGTGCTCCCGGGCATAAAAAAGTCGTGATTTGACGGTGCCGCAGGGAATTCCGAGCACGTCAGCGATAGCAGCAATGTCCAATCCGCTCAGGTAGAACAACTCCAGCACATCACGTTCAGACTGCTGCATCCGGGACAGTGCGATCTGCACCTGATCCCATTGCTCCGTCACCGGCGAGAACGCCGATGCATCCTGCTGTGGCAACACCTGCTCCGCCTCGCGTTCCAGCACATTCTGCCGATGACGTCGGCGCGACTCCCTTCGCACCCAATCGGCAGATCGACGAAACACGATCTGGTAGGCCCATCGCGGGAAACAGGCGGGGTCGTTCAATCTGGAAAGTCCCTTTGCGATGTGCAACCAGGCCTCTTGGGCAACCTCCTCCGCGGCGGTCTCACCCTGCACTCGTGAGCGGGCGTAGCGTAGCAGGTCGTGATGCCACAGGGAGTAGAGTTCACAAATCCCGCGTTCGTTTCCATCCTGTGCCTGCAGCACAAGATATTCGGTCAAAATCTGTTTGCGGTCGCGGTCCATTGCCTTTGCAAGAAAGGTCGCCACCAGCGCGGGTTTGGTTCAGAGTATCGATCAAAATTCGATTTCCGGAGTCGCGTGGAACCTTGCCTGCGTAACCCGTGCACTTCGCCCACCCCACTGCGTTTACGTCGACTCTGCTGCGAGATAACCCAGTCGCACTGATTCCTCGATCACTTCCCTTGCGGCCTTCCAAAGTTCCGTCGAGCCCTCTTCAATAACCTGATTGATCGCAATCACTTCGTGTTTCTGAATGCCATGCTCCTGCCAGCTGTGACCCTTGGCGTGGTAATTGTGCAGGAGTGGAGTGATGCGGTCACACGCACCGGCAAACTTCGCTTCCGGGGTCGCTTTGGCTTCAAATTCCTCCCAGAGTTCCAACAGTTCCTTCGCCTGCTCAGCAGGCAACAGACCAAAGATGCGACGGGCAGCGTCGCGCTCCCGCTCGACCTTGCCTTCATTGGCCTGCACATCGTAGATATACACATCACCCGCATCGATCTCCACAATGTCGTGAACCAGTAACATCTTGAGCACGCGCAGCAGGTCAATCGATTCGTTGGCATACTCTGCAAAAATCAACGCAACCACACTCACATGCCAGCTGTGCTCACCGGAATTTTCGAGGCGTGGTTCGTGGGTGAGCAGTGTGCGTCGAAGTACCGATTTGAGTTTGTCCAGCTCCATCAGGAAGCGGATCTGTTGCTGTAGTTTTTCGCTCATGAGCATCGCAAGTCTGCCCGGGTGGGCAATTGTGTCACACTTCGTGCAAAGCGTGACACGGAAATTGTGTCAGGATGCTGAACCTGACACACCCAAAGCTCAACATCATTCCCCTAACATGCTAACAACCAAAGACTTCTGTATTTTAACTCAAATGGCACCCCGTTTGCTCTATTGCCATTCGACGCCACACCTTCTGGCATTCAGCGTCAACACAACGAATCTTTTTAATCGAAAATCATAGATAACATGAGTCTATCACTACAATCCGCAAACCTCACTCCTATTGGAGATCGAGTTCTCGTTAAACTTGCCACCGTTGAAGAACAACAGGTCGGAGGCATCTACATTCCTGATTCCGCAAAGGAGAAGCCGCAGACCGCTGAGGTAGTGGCTCTGGGAACCGGAAAGAAGGATGGCGAGACCATCGCGTTCCAGGTCAAGGTCGGTGACAAGGTGCTGATCAGCAAGTATGGCGGCACTGAAATCAAGATCGACGGTCAGCTGCACAACCTGCTGCGCGAAGACGACATTCTGGGTATCATCGGATAATTCATCCGCCTTCACCCGATTCATTTAACCACAACCAAGAAATATTCACAGCATATGGCTAAACAAATTCTTTTCGAAGAAGATGCGAGAGCAAAGATCCTCAAGGGAGTCGAAGTCCTGGCCCGGTCCGTCAAGGTGACCATGGGACCTCGCGGACGCAATGTTCTCATCGACAAAAAATTCGGCGCACCAACCATGACCAAGGACGGTGTCACCGTTGCCAAGGAAATTGAACTTGAAGATCCCTACGAAAACATCGGCGCACAAATGGTCAAGGAAGTCGCTTCCAAGACCTCCGATCTCGCAGGTGACGGAACGACCACTGCAACCGTTCTCGGTGAGGCGATTTACCGCCAGGGACTGAAGAATGTCACTGCTGGTGCCAATCCAATCTACATCAAGCGCGGAATCGACAAGGCTGTTGAAGCCGGAGTCAACTCACTCAAGGGTCTTTCCAACCCCGTCAAGGACCGCGAGGAAATCAAGAGCGTTGCCACCGTATCCGCAAACTGGGATACCGAAATCGGTGACATCATCGCCGAAGCGATGGACAAGGTCGGCAAGGATGGAACCATCACTGTCGAAGAAGCAAAGTCCATCGAAACCACTCTCGATGTGGTTGAGGGAATGCAGTTCGACAAGGGCTACCTGAGTCCTTACTTCTGCACCAACATGGACTCCATGGAAGCCGTTCTGGATGATGCCTACATTCTCATCCACGAAAAGAAGATCAGCAATCTGCAGGACCTGCTTCCCCTGCTCCAGTCGGTCTCCAAGAGCGGCAAGCCTCTCCTGATCATCGCTGAAGATGTAGAAGGTGAAGCCCTTGCCACGCTCGTGGTGAACAAGCTGCGCGGCACTCTCAACATCTGCGCTGTCAAGGCTCCGGGCTTCGGGGATCGCCGCAAGGCCATGCTCGAAGACATCGCCGTGCTGACTGGTGGACGTTTCATCTCCGAAGACCTCGGAATCAAGCTCGAAAACGTACAGGTTTCCGACCTCGGTCAGGCAAAGCGCGTCTCCGTTGACAAGGAAAACACCACCATCGTGGAAGGTGCTGGCTCAGCCGCAGACATCCAGGCTCGCGTGAAGCAGATCCGCAATCAGATCGAGGAAACTTCATCTGACTACGACCGCGAAAAGCTGCAGGAACGCCTTGCAAAGCTTGCTGGTGGTGTTGCTGTGATCAATGTCGGTGCTGCAACTGAGCCTGAAATGAAGGAAAAGAAGGCTCGCGTTGAGGACGCACTGCATGCAACCCGCGCTGCCGTTGAAGAGGGCATCGTGCCCGGTGGAGGTGTAGCACTGCTGCGCGCCGCCAAGGCCATCGACGCGCTCAAGCTCGAGAGCGAAGAGGAAGCCATGGGTGCACGCATCGTTCGCCGTGCGATTGAAGAACCGTTGCGCCAGCTCTGTGCCAATGCCGGAGTTGAAGGTTCCCTCATTGTGCAACAGGTTCTCGCCGCTGAAGGACCGAACGGCTACAACGTTGCTACCGGAGCATTTGAAGACTTGCTCGCCGCAGGCGTGGTCGATCCGACCAAGGTCACACGCACTGCCCTGCAAAATGCTGCATCGGTTGCAGGTCTGTTGCTGACCACCGAAGCCGTTATCACCGACATTCCAGAGAAGGACAAACCTGCGGCTCCCGACATGGGCGGCATGGGTGGAATGGGCGGCATGATGTAAACTGTTCGCAGTTTCCACAAATCCTGAAAATCAGGATTTCACCCTTTGAGACCGGTGTCCGTGGACACCGGTCTCTTTGTGTGCGCATGTCGGAACTGTAACTTTTTGCACCACCTCAGCGTCTTGTCCTGTAGCCGGATCAAAACGACCGGCAAGTTTACATCCAACATCGACACATCATGCACCTTCCATCCTTTGTCCATATTCGGCAATCCGCCCTACTGCTCCTGCTGGCTCCGCTGGCAGCATTCGCTTCGAGTCCGAGCGAATCCCATCCCCCCGATCCCCCCGAACGCATTGAATCGAACGCAGCAAATCCCGCATGCCTCGCTATCGTGTGCGAACCCCATGATGCAGCGCTTGCGGAACTGAACTCCGACGTCGTATTGCAACAGCTTTCCAACGAGGTGGAACTGCATCTCGAAAAAGCCATTCGCAACTGCCTGGTGTTTTCGCCTGAACGATTCGAGCAACACATCCGCTCGCTCACTGCAGATCAATATCGGGCCAAACCCACCTATGTCGCCATGCGGTGAACCCATGGGTTCCGCCACACTTGCCTCCCGCAGTGAGTGACAAATGCACCCTTCAATGCCTTCGCTGGGTAGCCGACACCACACAAAAGCGAACTCGGCTACCTATTCGCTCCTTAGCTCAGCACTCCGCTGACTCGATCCTTCATCTCCATCGGGTTTTGAGCCTTGATGATCGCCTCTCCCGAGCTGATGAGTTTCTGATTGTAGAGGCTGAGCAGGTGGGAATCGAGCGTGATCATTCCATACTTTGACCCGGTCTGAATGTCCGAGGTGATGCGGTAGGTTTTGTTTTCGCGAATCATCTGCGCGATAGCGTTGGTGTTGACCATGATCTCAAAGGCGGCAACACGTCCTCCTCCAGTCTTCTTGCAAAGCACCTGGGAAATCACCGAAACAATGGAGGATGCAAGCTGGGTCCGGATCTGGTCCTTCGCCCCCGAAGGAAACGCATCCACAATGCGATCCACCGTGCGTGCACTGCCGGTCGTGTGCAGTGTTGCAAAGACCAGGTGTCCGGTTTCTGCAGCACTGATCGCCGCTTCCATGGTTTCGAGATCGCGCATTTCCCCTACGAGGATCACGTCGGGATCCTGGCGAAGCGCCGAGCGAATGGCATCGGCAAAGCTGTGCACATCAGTCCCGATTTCCCGCTGGGAGACCACCGATTTTTTATGGGTGTGATAATATTCGATCGGATCTTCGATGGTGATGATGTGTCCATTGCGATTCGCGTTGATCCAGTCGAGCATTGACGCAAGCGTTGTCGACTTTCCCGAACCCGTCGGCCCCGTTACCAGGATGAGACCTCGCGGACGCAACAGCAGTTCCTTGATTTTGTCCGGCAATCCAATCGAATCGAGCGTGAGAATGTCATTGGGGATCTGTCGAATAACGATCTCCGTATTGCCTTTGGAGCGAAACACATTCACTCGAAAACGCGCCTGGTTCTTGTAACTGAATCCAAAGTCCACACCGCCCTCAGATTTCAACTTCTGCATGTGCGCATCGGAGGTAATCGCATCTGCAAGCGCAACCGTATCATCCGACTCCAAGGCAGGTCCATCCACAGGTGTGATGGAACCATCGATCCGAAAACAGGGAGGTCTGCCCACATGAATGTGAAGATCGGAGGAACTTTCCTGAATCATGAGATCCAGCAGGTCGTGCATTTGGTAATTCATGGGCAAAGCAATTGGATATACAGAAATCGAACATTCGTTCCAACGACCACTCACCCGGAGGTCAGCCTGTCGCGGGATCGACCGGTAAGGTGACAGCGAAGACCTCGTCCAGCGTGGTCCACCCCATCAATGCTTTTTCTACCGCATCCTGACGCAGCGAGGCAAACTCTCTGTCATGTAAAAATCGACGCAGCCGTTGCAGCGACAGATGGGAGTCCATGAGTTCGCGCAAGGCTTCATCGACTTCCACGATTTCAAAAATCGCCAGCCTTCCCCGGTATTGTGAGCCATCCTGCCCTGCCTGAAAAAAGGTCGCACCCGCGAGTTCCTCAAATCCCGGACCGAGCATTCGCACCTGCCACGGTTGAATCACAAATGGCAGCGCTGCCTGTGCCGCGATACGACGGACCAGTCGCTGGGCCAGCACGGCGCGTAACGCAGCGGCCAGCAGCGCTGGGCGAACGCCCATGTCCATCAATCGAGTGAACGCACTGGGCGCGTCGTTGGTGTGCAAGGTGCTGAATACCGCATGTCCCGTCAACGCAGCGTGCACCGCAATGTCGGCAGTTTCAGTGTCCCTGATCTCCCCAACCATGATCACATTCGGAGCCTGGCGCAGCATCGAACGAAGGGCTGCACTGAAGGTGAGTTCCACCTCGGGTCGCACCTGCACCTGATTGATACCATCCATCTGGATTTCCACCGGATCTTCAATCGTGAGAATCTTGCGTGAAGCCTCATTGAGATGACTCAATGCGGAATACAGTGTAGTGGATTTCCCGGACCCTGTCGGCCCCGTGACCAGCACCATTCCGTCCGGCGCGGTGATGGCTCGTTCGAATGCATCCCGATGCGCAGGCAGCATTCCCAACTCATCGAGATCGAGCTGCATACTCTGTGTATCGAGGATGCGGATCACGATGCCTTCACCGTGAGTCGATGGCACCGTCGAAACCCGAAAATCCACCGAACGTTCCGCGTCATCCACCTGAAAATGACCATCCTGTGGCAATCGTTTTTCGGCAATGTCCATGCCTGCCATCAGCTTGACCCGTGAGAGGATCGCTTCCTGACGCTCCAACGCGGGTTGGTCAAGGCGCTGGAGCACACCATCCACACGACACCGGATCTGGAAGTGTTGCGCCATGGGTTCAAAATGAATGTCCGATGCCCGGCGCCGCATGGCTTCCGTCAAAATCCAATCCACATAGCGACTCACCTGGCCCTCCAGATCCCCATCCCGCGCACTTCTTGTGCTTGGAGGCGATTCCTGCACCATGCCGAGTTTTGACACTTGCATCGCAGCCGATGTGGTTTCATCCACCCGCACCCTTTCTTCCGGGACGTTCGCTCCATAGAGGCGATTTCGCCAGCTCTGAAAGCTTGCCTTCGGGACCAGCACCACTGCCACATCCATATCGAGCTGACAGGCAATCCGATCAAGCGCATCATAATCGCAGGGATAGGTCTGCGCGAGCGTGAGTTCTCCTTCTGCAGACTCCAGGGGGATCACGGAAAATTCATCGACAACCGCTGCGGGCACCCATGCGCGCAGATGCTGCGCTTCAGATTCCGACAGAGCCTCATCCAGATGACTGCGAAAGCCTATCCCTTCCCGATCCGCAATGCATTGCAGCAGTGCTTCCTCATCCAGCCACTGCCGCTCGATCACCGCATCGTACACCGCTGACTCGCGACGCATGGGATGGGTGTCAACGCCAAGACTCTCGATCAAGGCGTTGGCATCTTCGCTCGTGCAATAACCCTTCCCGATCAGAAGGCGGAGGAGAAAACTGTGAACAGGAGGCACAACGCGCCATCCTGTGTCATCACCTCGCCGCTGTCATCAAAAATTCCGCATTCGATCCGGTTTTTTTCACCTTGGAAATCAGCATTTCCATCGCATCGGTGGAGGGTACTCCCTTCATCGCACGTCGCAGACCATAAATTTTCTGCAACTCATCCGGATGGTACAGCAGTTCCTCCTTGCGGGTACCGCTCTTTTCCATGCTCAGCGAAGGAAAGACGCGCTTGTCCACCAGGGCGCGATCCAAATGAAGCTCCATGTTACCCGTTCCCTTGAACTCCTCAAAAATGACTTCATCCATTTTGCTTCCAGTCTCGACGAGCGCGGTGGCGATGATGGTGAGGCTGCCTCCTCCTTCGATATTGCGTGCCGATCCGAAGAATCGCTTGGGTTTTTGCAGCGCATTGGCCTCAACTCCCCCCGAAAGGATTTTGCCGGAGTTCGGCATGACCGTGTTGTAGGCCCGGGCCAATCGGGTGATCGAATCGAGCAGAATGATGACATCCTTGCCCGCCTCCACCATGCGCCGGGATTTTTCGATCACCATTTCAGCAGCGTGCACATGGCTCTCGGCATTTTCGTCAAAGGTCGAACTGATGACCTCACCGCCCTTTACCCTGCGCCGGAAATCCGTCACTTCTTCGGGGCGCTCGTCGATCAGCAGGATGATCAGGTGTGCGTCAGGATAGTTTCGCTGAATCGAATTGGCCATGCCCTGCATCAACACCGTTTTACCCGTGCGGGGTGGCGCAACAATCAATCCCCGCTGACCAAATCCGATCGGTGAAATCAGGTCGACCACCCGCATGGAAACCTTGTTGGCATCCTCCTGCTTGTCAGACTCCAGAAAAATGCGACTGGTCGGATAGTAGGGAATCTGTTCCGTGAAGGGGACCAGTTCGTTCGCCTTTTCCGGTTCCATGCCCTGCACCTGCAGCACTTCGACCACCAGCGGACACGACGCTTCCTCTACTGGCGGGATGACCCGGCACTTCAATTCATGCCCCCGCAGCAATCCAAATTTCTTGATGAAAAAGGCGGGTACAAAAGCGCTGTGCGCACGAAGCCGATAGCTGTCCGAGCTGTAAGTGAGCAAACCGTTGCCATCTGCAAGCACCTCAAGAATACCCCGCAACTCGATGCGCTGCTGTTTCCCGTGAGCATGGCTCAAGAGTCGCTCAATCAGCTGCTTGCGATTGGGTGCCGACGGAAGCTGCTCACCAGTCGCTTGTGCCGCCTCACGCAACTGGTCCAGCGGCAGTGTATACGCTTCGTCAAACGCAAAAACCTCATCTGTCAGTTCGGGCTGCTGTTCGGCAATGTAGCTGGCAAGCGCAGATTCACTCTGGATGGTTTCCCATTCGGGCAGTTGCCCCAGTTCCAGGGAATTGTCGATATCAGCGTTGAGGCCATCAATCTTGAAGCGATCTTTCTTTCCTTTTTTAGGACCACCACCTTGCTGCTGTTGTTTGTGCTTCTGCTTCCACTGCTGCTGTTTTTTCTTGCGATTGGACATCTGCCCCTGCTGGCCGCCATGACCATGAGGTCCCTTGTTCGGTTTGTTGCCCTTGTTGAAATGGGGGTGGTTTCCCTTTGAAAAGCCCTGTCGGTTTCCAGAGTTGGATTCTCCATCAGCGCCAGAGCCAGCGTCGTCATTCGATCCTTGCGCTGATTCTTTTGTTCCGTTGTCGCTGTGCTTTTCCGCATCCCCAGCCTTCTCGGACCGCTCTTTCGCTGCATCAGCTGCTTCCACTTCGTCGCTGCTGAAAAGGAGTTGGCGCTGACCTTCCGAGTCCTTTTTCTTTGTCGCCGCACTGCGACGGACCGACCCTTTCTCCGAGCGTTCAGAGGCCCCATCCGAAGCTTCAGGGGCTACTGTGACCCCATCGTCGGCTTTTTTTCTTCCCCGTCTCACTGGCTTTGGAGCAGATTCACCCTCGGGTGCTTCCGCTTTCTTGCGCGTGGTCGTGCGCTTTGCCTTGGGTTTCGGGGTTGCATCCGACACGTCAATCGGACCAGGTACAAATGCATCTTGGTTTTCGTCACTCATGAATGAAATATCGTTACTGTCAGAAAGTGAAATTTCGCTGAATGGGCTGGCATGGATTCAATCGACTTGGCGATTCGACGGCAGCTCACGCCCACGTGCGGGAGGAAAATGGGGAAAATCGGACCGGAACTTACGGATGCTGGATGTTGTGGAGACAAACGCCTACCTGCTTCCGCAAAAAATCTAACGAACCATTGTTTAAAATTAAAAAGTCAGAGCGGCTTGCCTTGCTTTCCTGATCCAGTTGAGCTGCAAGCCTCGCCCGGATGTCGGATTCCTTCATACCACGGACGATCAGCCTCTCGATCTTTGTCTCCAGACTTGAATAAACTGTTACACTGCAATCGAAGGAAGTTTCAAGCCTTTTCTCGAAAAGCAGTGGAATTTCCACCACTGCAATCTTCTCCAAATTCGTCTCAAGAAACTGCTGCCACATTTGCCGCACACGGGGATGGATGAGGTGTTCGAGTTCTTCACGCTCAGCAGTCGAGCCTGCAAACACACAGTCACCGAGTTTGCGTCGGTCAATTCCGCCTTCCTGGTCGCGAAGCTCTTCTCCCCAGCGCTCACAAATGGAATCGATCAGCTCCCGATCTGTGCGCAGCAGCTCATGCACTCCCGCATCCGCTGAAAAAGTGGCACAGCCTGCCTCTGCAAATTGACGCAGCACCGTGCTTTTTCCAGATCCAATATCACCTGTGAGCGCAACGTTCACGGTCTGGTTTCCGACGATTTGCCTTCCGGAGCGCTCGCGAGGTGGCGCATCTGCCCATCAGCCCGGGCCCGATGTTCATTGGATTCCTGCAAATGATAGGGTGTTGAATTTTCCCAGGCTGGCCGCCGGAGTCCCTCGTAGGAATCCCACACCATCGCCGGAAACTGCAAGTGTTCGTATTCCTGCTTCAGCTCCGTCTCGCCCCATTGGGCCTCAGGGCAAAGCACCCATCGAAACGTGTGCACCCCAAGATCACCCGCAACCGAAAGTGATGGGCGCTCTGTCGGTTGCCCTGAACGCTCTTGCGGGGAGCGCAGCAGCAGCAGGCTCAGGCATTGCGCCTCATGTCGAATCGCCAGCGCATCGGTCGAAATCAGCGCCAGTGAACAGGATGAGCCATGCGCGCGCGTCCACCCATGAAAGGGATACACCGCCCCGCCTGAATCACGCAGCTCCGGTTTGGTACCGGCAGCATCCAACCATTGGGGAACCTCCTGATCGAGGTAAAGGTTGAGTTCCAGATGATGCCGAGGTTCCACATACGCGATCCGCAACGTCTGGTAGATGCGGGGATCACCCTCACAGAGCTGCAGGTGCCATTCGAACGGAGAGTTTCCAATGCGTCCTCGATTGACCATGCCAACACGAAGTCTGCCCTCTTCCACAATCTCCCATCCATCACTCTCGACGCCCGCTCCATAGACCTGCGGCCCGGATGTGCGATCCAGCACGCCGGCATCCATGCGATCTTCATAGAGCGTCAGCGACATGCCCAGCTTGCCCAAGAGATTCATTTCACGGTCGCGCATGGGTGCGATGCGGTTGATGCTGCGCGGGCTGACCCTCAGGCACCAGTGATCATTTTCAATCGTCGTCTTGAGCACTCGCAAGTGTCCCTCAGGAACAACGGGTTCAACGCCTCCGGCATCCACGAGAATGTCGGGAAACTCTCGCAGCAGGTAACGGGCAACGCCGGATTCTGGAATCTTCGCGCGAAACAGCAGGCGGTGAATGCGTGGGTCGCCACTCGTGCTCGGCAACAGGTCAAAAGGCACGGGATTGCCTTCACTGTCGCAGAGTTGACGCTTTCCCCAGGGATCAAAATCCAGATTTGGCTCGTGTTCGATCCAAACCTCCTGTGCAAGCCGTCGGCTTTGCATCACAATCAATTGCTGGTAGTTGAGCGGTTCCAGATGCTTGCGTGCCCAGGAGCGGCTGATCCCGTACATCCAGTCCCTGGCAGTGCGCGCCACGCGCAACTGGAATGTTTCAAGATCCTCCACATCCTCAAACCGCAGTCTGCTACGCTGCAGGCAGGCATGGGAAGCATCCATGAGGTCCTGCCAAAGGTCATCCAGTCCGTTCTCCACCTTTTTCACCATCGCCCGGTCACCCCGCAATTCACTGAGTTGCTCGACCTGCTCGAGCATGGATTCCACCTTTCGCTGTTGCACCTGAAGCCGCCGATGGTTCAACAGATCGCACAACAGTGGAGCTCCGATCGGACCTTCATGCACCGGAAAACTGTCCGACATCAAAATGGCGTGTGCAAAAAAGTCTTCCAACGTGCTGAATTTGAGTTCCACGTTCTCAAAAGCCTCCCGGTGGGAACGGATGTACTCGATGTTTTCTTTTGTCGGACCTCCCCCATGATTACCGACGCCATAGAAACACAGTGCATGCGCCAACACGATGTTTCCTGCTTCCACGCTCTCCATGATCTGCCCGTACAGCTCGTGAGAACGCGTTCGGTAGTGGGGATGCAGACGATAACAAATCAGCTCCCGTTCAGAATCACAGCGCCACCGAAAAATGGAACTTCCCGCCACCGCTTCCTCCGCCTCGTTCGAAACATAAACCATCGCCTGGTATCCTGCATCCAGCAGTTGCCGACAGGTTGCCATCGGGAAGCTCCGTGCCTCCAGATTCATCGCAACCTGGGGTTGAGTGCCAAAGCGCGAGAGACAGTAACGATGCCCTGTCCAGACCTGACGCTTCCACATCGCATCGGTGATCAAGTGCGGGTCGGACAGACCGTAAGTTCCCTGGGCAATGCTCCATTGTCCCTTTTTCGCAAGGCGTCGGATGCGTTTGAACAGCGAGGGATCCAGCTGCTCCACCACTTTCAATGCCCAAACGTCTCCGAAGGTGAATTTGAAATCCGGGTATTCTTCACAGCGTTCTGTTGCGGAGCGCAGTGTGGCCATGGCCTCATCCCTGCCCGCTTCATACGACCACGCGCCGGCCGGTTGCAGGTGGGCATTTCCTATCATGTGCACGATCATGGTAACAAACCTTGTGGCGGGTGACGGCATTGCAGGGCAGGACGGATTCCGTTGACCAACCTGCAATTCCAAATGGGTTGAACCCATTGCAATAATGCGTTTCGATGGTGGCTGTAAAGACAACTTACCCAACTCATGCTTTCATGAACCTTCTCGAAGCCATTCGAACCCGCCGCAGCATCCGCAAATTTCTCCCCAAAGCCGTCGAGAAAAAAGATCTTCAAACGATGCTTGAAGCGGCGATGGACGCACCCTCCGCCCTGGATGAACAACCATGGCAGTTCATTGTGATGACAGAATCGGCAATGCTTCAACGCCTTCCCGAACACCACAACCACTGCGACCTTGTGCGCGGCGCACCCGCTGCCATTTTGATCTGCGGAGACCAATCCCTCGAAAAACTACCCGGATTCTGGGTACAGGACTGCGCAGCCTGCACGCAAAACTTGCTGCTTGCCGCTCATGAACTGGGCTTGGGTGCCGTATGGGTGGGGGTCCACCCGACCCCATGCAATGTCAACTCCCTGCAAACCTGGTTGAACCTTCCCGATTCCGTTGTTCCCTTTGCACTCGTCGCGGTTGGCTACCCCGACGAACCCTATCCCGAAAAAATCAACTTCAAGCCAGAACGCATCCACTGGAACCGCTGGTAGAGCAGCAGGAGCTTCTCACGCCTTCACCGTAGACATCACTGCACCCAATGCTTGGCCGGGACTTACCGGAAACGAAGCGAGCACCTGCCCCCACCATTTCAACACAACTGGGTGCGTTCAGCAGCAGGTTCCCTTGTTTCTGTTCTTGATGGGGACTCAAAGTTCAAATACAACCATTGCCATCTCAAGTTGCCAGACTGCGTTAAGCCTCAGTCCTGCTGTCCCAATTCACCAACTGACTCTCTGACCTTGCTGCCATGATTGAAATTCGTCTCCCAAAACCCGGCCCGGAAATCGAAAATGCAACCATCACCCGCTGGCAGTGCAAGGAGGGGGATAAAATCCAGATCGGAGCGATCCTGGCCATCATCAAGACTCCGATTGGTTCCTTCAAGGTCGCTGCAGAGGAACAGGGCATCCTCGAAAGCATCCTGCAGGGAGATGGCGCAACCATCGATTTTGATGAACCGATCGCGATCATGCATCCCGATCTGACCATCACCGATTTCCCCAACATGGATGACGAGCAGGACCATACGCTGCCACTGCCCATCGACACAGACGCATCCGAAAGTTCGCCGCCGGAAGAAGAAGTCCCGGAATCCGTCGGGCAGGCATCCTCAGAGCCGGAAAACCCGGAAGACAGTCCCGATACTGCGCATTCCGCGATTGAAGATTCCTCCGTCTCGTCAGAAACCGATTCCACTGAGATCGAATCGGGTGCATTGCGCCTGAAACTCGATCCCGAGGCATCGCTTGATTCGCAGGATGTCGAACAGGAGACCGACACACCTGAACATGCCGATGCACCGACCAGCGAAGTATCAGCCGAAGAGACCGAATCTGGCCCCGAAGTCTCTCCGGCAGCTCGAAAGATGGCGGAGCGCATGGGACTCGATTTGCGTTCCATCCGTGGTAGCGGTGACCATGGCAAAATCCTTTATATCGACGTCGAAAACGCCATTCAGGAGCGCGATCAGGCAAAAGAAAACCCACCCGCCCCGGAAACCGCCGAAACTCCAGCACCCTCCCTCGACGACGCAGCCCCAGTCATCCCATCCGAAGCAACTGAATCTCAGCCCACCCTCACTCCCATTGCGGAGCATGAAGCACCCGTTGAACCCGGGGGGAACGATTTTTCCGATCCGCTTCCCGAGACTGCACAGTCACAGGATTCCGATTCATCCACCCCTGCACAAACGACACCTCCGCAATCTGAGGACGCGTCCATCACCAACAGCATGGAATCGGATTTCGACTTCGATCCCACTGCCAGTTCCGATCCAACTCCCGACACGCGGCTGGCAAATGCAAACCCGAAGGACAGCACTTGGGAGATCGGTTCCATCGAACCCGAACAGACCCCGGATGCCCCGATGCCCGATTTTGGGGAAGTTGCCTCACAATTCCACCTCTCCAAACGGGACGATCTGATCATCCCGTTTAACGCAACCAAACGTGCATTTGCCGAAAGCCAACTGGAGAGCACACGCTCCGTCCCCCACTTCTACCTCTTTGCCGAAATCGATTGGACGGATGCGCTGAAATGGTTGCATGAGCAGCACCAGCGCGCCGGCATCAAGGTCAAACTTACCGATCTCATCGTAAAAGCAACTGGCCAGGCCCTCGCGATCATGCCGGAAATGAACGCCTGCGTGCGCAATGACCGCATGATTCTCAAGCGATCCATCAATATCGGCATCTCAACACCCTGCGATGATGGGGTCGTCACTCCAGTGATTCCCGATGTCTACCACAAATCCATCGAAAAGATTGCCGAGGTTGTGAAAAAAAACACCGATCTCGCCGTTCGCTCCAAGGTGCTGCTCGACTATGATACCACCTTCACGGTGACCGTGATGGAGCACCCTGCCATCCATCGCATGATTCCACTCATTACCGCTCCCCAGACTGGAGCTCTTGCCGTGGGCAGCATCCGCCCTCAGGTGGTTCCGTTTGGGGACTTCATCGCCATTCGGAAACGCTCCGAACTCACACTTGCCTGCGACAGCCGAGCAATTGACCCGCAAAATGCCGCACGCTTCCTGCAGACCATTTGCAATTTGATCGAAGCGCTCAAACCTGGCGAAGCTGATCCCGACTGGACCTGTGGAAATGAGCAATTGCGTCTCATTTGAACGGGCACGTCACGTCTGCATTCATCCCACCTCAAACACCCAATTCCCTGATACTGCGATCCTCCCTGTCACAATGTCTTCGTTTCACGGCGTAAATGCACACGCCCAGCATGCACACGAGAAGCGTCAGCGTCGATGACACTCGCACACTGCGTGCCTTCAACCTCCTCCATCCTCTGCCATGTTCGACCACCGAAACCGTGATCTTGCTGCTGCACTTTCCTCCCATTCCTCATTCCGCGACGATGTGCTGCAGACGTTGCTTGACGAAGCAAGGGAACAGCAACGCAGCCTGGGCGAACTGCTACTTGCGCGTGGCAGCATCTCTCGCCTGGAGTTGCTGACTGCGGTTTCAACATTCCTCGGCATCCCGTTTCGGGATCCCGATGCCGATCCGGAGTTCGAGGCAAATCTCAGTAAGGCACAATCCTGTATCCCGCTCGAGATCGCGCAGGCTCGCGGTGTGCTTCCGCTGCGCAGAGAAGGCGATTGTCTCTGGATCGCTGCCATTGATCCGTTCGATCCTGATCTGTGCACCGATTTTGCGCATCTGCTCGGCTGCAGCGTCAGACTCGAATTGATCGATCCGGACTGGGTTCACCAGCAACTCTCTCATTCGTACAGCACAGCACCAACGACCTCGATCCGTGAATCAGGCGATGCTTCCGACGCCCCTGCGTCCGTGATCGAGTATGTGGATTTCCTACTGCAAACCGCCATCCTCGACGGGGCATCCGACCTGCATCTCGAACCCATGCAGCAAAGCTTTCGCATCCGCTATCGCGTGCATGGTGAATTGCGCCACATTCCCACTCCGTCCCGTCTCGAAGGCGCTTCCATTACCGCACGCCTCAAAGTCATGGGACATCTCAATGTGACCGAAAACCGTGTACCTCAGGACGGACGGCTGACAGTGTCTCTGCAGGATCGTCAGGTGGACGTTCGTATCTCAACGCTACCGACCCATTGCGGCGAAAGCATTGTGCTGCGTTTTCTCGATCAGGCACGCATTCCCCTGTCTTTGGATCAACTGGGTCTACCCCCGGACATGTTGCATGCCGTCCGAAAAGTCATCCGTCAACCCAACGGAATTCTTCTCGCAACCGGTCCCACCGGGAGCGGGAAAACCACCACACTCTACAGTGCGCTGCGCGAGTTGGATCTCGATGGAAGCAAACTGCTCACCGTGGAAGATCCGGTGGAATTCGACATCGATGGCATGGTGCAAGTCCAGACCCAAGCCTCCATCGGACTCGATTTCGCTCGCACGCTGCGTGCGTTTCTCCGGCACGACCCCGATACACTGTTCATCGGAGAAATCCGGGATGCCGAGACCGCCAAAATCGCCGTGCAGGCATCGCTCACGGGTCACCGCGTTTTCAGCTCACTGCACACTCAGGATGCAGCAGGTGCAGTGCCACGATTCGTGGACCTCGGAGTGGAACCGTACCTGGTTGCGGCCGCGCTATCTGGAGTCATTGCACAGCGTCTGTTGCGCAAACTGCACCCGCAATGCAGCGAAAGCTACGTGCCCGATGATGCCGAACTGGACGCCCTCGGACTGGATCGTGTCACGCTCGCAGGCCGTCCGCTGCAACGCGCCATCGCACACACTCCCGGGCAGCACCATGTCGACGACATGGGTCGAATTGGCATCTTTGAATTCCTTCCCATCTGCGATGCACTGCGCGAGGAAATCAGCGCGGGAGCCTCCCACCGACAACTCCGTACCTTTGCACGGCGCCAGGGCATGCGTACTCTTCGTGAACACGGCATTGCCCTTTTACTGGAGGGAATCACCACCAGTCAGGAGCTGTTGCAACACCTCGGCATCGCTGAAAGCGAACCCCCAAAATGATACAACCCACAGCCAGTTATTTCAGACTACAGGCGTTGCTTCTGCTTTCATTGCTCCGTCAGGCTATCGCTGCAGCCGATTTCATTGCTGCGCTCGCGGATGCGCCTGTCGGTGTGCATGGCGCAGGCGTTCGAGCGTGACGTGCGTGTAGATCTGGGTGGTCGAAAGGCTCACGTGCCCGAGCAATTCCTGCACCACACGGATGTCGGCCCCGGCATCGAGCAAATGCGTCGCATACGAATGGCGAAGTTTGTGAGGACTGATGTCGGCGGGCAGCCCTGCCTCGCGCAAGTATCGCTTGAGCCGTGCCTGCACACCACGTGCGCTGAGATGACCTCCCCGTTTCCCGGGAAAAAGGAAGGACCCCAGCCCATCTCGTTCAAGGCGCACTGCCCGATATTGCTGCAGGGCATGAACACATAGTTTGCCCACAGGGCACCATCGCTCTTTGTTTCCTTTACCAATGACCCGAACAACGCCTTCGTGCAGATCCACATCACCCCAAGTCAGCTGAATCACTTCGCTGATCCGAAAACCGCCTCCATAAAACAGTTCCAAAATCGCACGGTCCTGCCATGCGACCACTGAATCGATGCGTCCATTCTGCTGCAATGCCAGGGGAGCCTGCAGCAATTCCTTCATCTGATTCACTGTCAAGTAGACGGGTAGTTTGCGCGGCAACTTCGGCAGCATGAGATCCGCACAAGGGTGTTGCGACACCCAACCCTGTGCCATCGCGTAGTGAAAAAACCGCTTTATGGCGGAAAATCGATTGTGCACGGTTCGCCGGGAGAGCGTGGTCTGTAATGTGATCGTGTAATCCCGCAGCACACGAGGGTTCAGGCTGAACCAAGTGTCTTGCAAGTTCTGCTGCTCCAGCCAGGCGGCGAAGGCATGCATTGCTGCCAGGTAGTTGCGGATCGTGTAGGGCGACATGCGCTTTTCATTGCGCAACCAGGCATCAAATCGAAGCTGCGCTTCATCCAGGGAAGGAATCGGTTCAAGGCGCGCCATTTCAAAACATTTCGCGGAACAGAATCCTCCGGAACAGGTTGCTCGAACTCAGGACTCTGAAGATTTTTCTGCCTCTCTTCGGAGAAATTTCACCACATCCTGAAAGCGCTTTTCATTTGCCCGATTGAGCTTCATCAGGCGTTCGTGCGCTTCCAGAATCATATCAGCACTTGCCTCTTTGCAGTCTAGTCCTTCGCTGATTTGCTTCTGGTTTCCGTTCTGGAAGGTGACTTCAATTTCGTCCAGAAACTCAACGCTCGGCAGATGATGAAGCCCCAAACCCCGGATCAATTGCTTATTCGAAGCATTCAGATTTGCCAGACTGAGCCGCCCCATGGGGTCCTTGTGCATTGCCCGTGTGGCAACACCCGCAAGCACTCCGAGAAAGGTGCTGTCCATGCCCAGGCAGTTTTGAAAATCCACGAGGAAGTGACTTGCTCCACGGCTGATGACGCAATCAAAAAATTCGTTCACAGGTGAGCAGTTCAGGTAGTTTGCCTTTCCGTTGATCTTGACGATCACCGGATCGGAATCAGCGCAAACGATAAAATCTGGAGCATTCTCTTCGGGCATTTCAATCCATCAGGTTTTGGGCGGTTTTAGGGTCTCCCTCCATTATCGTATCATCCGGTCAAACAATTAGCGAAAATTAATGAAGATCCCCCCTTGTGCAAAACTTTATTCCCAACTCCTGGCATTTGACAGTCAGCACCCCCTATTTTTTGAAGCCAGTTGGGTATACAAAGCCTCCTGAATGCTAGCCGCTGTTCTGTCACCGTCTACCTAAAAAAGGTCAAGCGAAAGGCTTACTCACGCATCGATGCACCCTATAAGGTGAGAGACGGTTGGCCCGGTTCACGAACGGAGATGATTCCGCATTCAGATCGGGCCGCCACCACATCCGTTCTCTCGTCCCAACAACCCGTTGAATGCAAAACCCACCGCAGGCAGATTCGGGAACGGGTCCACTTTGAATCCAAGACTACGACTGATTGATGCAACAACCCATGCCCTCCAACGCTGCAATCTGGAGATTGTGGGCCGCAATGGCCTGTCCGTTGACGCATTACTTGCTGGCCCTTGCCCTCGCTCCTGCATTGCTTCTGGCACAGAGTTCCGAAGAACCAGCGCCACTGCTTCCGGACCGCAAGGATGCATCCGACCGGGCACTCATCAGTGACCGGGAAGCCGTCGAATTGGTCGACGACTCAAACGTTGCGGAAGCTTTGTCCCGGCGTCCGGATCTTCAGTTCAGCAACCTCACCATCGACGGTGAAAAATCCAATCTGGCACTTGAAGACATCCCGGCGGATGCCGTTAGTGAAATCGAATTGCTTCGCGCCGTAACAGCAGACCTCGATGCAGACTCCAGGGGCGGCTCGCTCAACTTAAGCTTCAGTCCAACCTTTCTGCTGGAAAAACCCGTGTTCCAACTCGATGGGTGGGCTCGCTATTCGGAAGGCGAGTCAACCTGGATGCAGGGTGCCTCAGCCAGCTACAGCCGGGCCTTTGGTGACTTCGGCTTTCGCATTCAGGCATCTCACTCCCACGGGCACGATACCTTTGAAGGCTACTACCTCAATTGGGAACCGAAGGATGCAGACACCCAGCTCTATACGCCAAACTATCTCATCCAGAACCGTGAGGAAGAGTGGCAGCAGAATCGAAATCTCAGTGTCTCCATGGACTATCGCTTTTCCGATAAGCTGCATGCTTTCATTCGCGTGAACGCCAGCCGACGGGAAAAGGAACTCTATCAGCCCCGCATCCTCTACCATTTCAACCGGGGTACCTATGAGTCTGCGAGCCGAATACTTGGGTCGGTCTCCAATTCCTACGCCGACCGTGACCTCATCGCCTACGAAACGGAAACCGATCAAACCGACTTTCTCGCCGGATGGGTCTATGAGAGTGACAGCTGGCGGGCTGATTTCCGCATTCTGGGAGAGTTTCAGCGTTATCAGGAACCCGACTGGGTGGAACTTCAGTTCCGGACTCACCCCATCGAATTGCACTACCGACTGAATCATCAGTTTCTGCCGCGCATTGATAGCGCTTCGGTCGACCTCAACGAACCCGCACAATTTGCATTTGATGAGTTGCTGCGTGAGCGCACGCACCGCACAAATGACCGCTGGGTGATCGCATCAAACCTGCGTCATGACTTTGAGGTTTGGGGTCTGGATGCTTATCTGAAAGCGGGCCTCAAATGGACCCACAAACTGATGGATCAATCCGTTCAAAGTCGCATTTTCACAGGATTCGATGGGGTATTCACACTTGCCGACCTGGCGTGGAACTATGGGGCAGACAGTTTGCTGGTGCCCGGGGTCAATTGGGGCTATTTTCCCACCCTTGCAGATGCGCGTGATTTTGCCTCACAACATGAGTCATCCTTCCAATTCAATCTCATGCGCTCCGCGCTGAAGGCGGATCCCGCAACTTATCGCGCGGAAGAAAATCTGGGGGCCGCCTACGCCATGCTCAACCTCAAGGGAGAACGCCTGCGCACCATCCTCGGCTTCCGGGTGGAACGCACATCTCTGGACTACCGGGCGAAAACCGTGATCATCAATGAAGAAGGGGACTATGTGACCACCGAACCCGGGCGCGGGAGCAACAACTACACGGACCTCTTCCCGTCCGTACACCTTCGCTACTTCCTCGGTTCACGCACGACCCTCATCGCATCGTGGACTGGCACCATCGAACGACCCTATTTCGGATACACCGTGCCCTACCGCTACATCGACTACAACTCCCGTGAAATTGCAGAAGGGAATCCACAATTGAAACCTACGCTCTATCAGAACGTCGATGTTTCAGTAGATGTAAAACTCTCCGAATCCAGCCTGTTTTCACTCGAACTCTTTTCCAAAGAGGTCGACGATATTGTTTTCTGGGAAGTCTCCCAGATCACGGACGGAACGTTCTCCGAATTCACCCGAGGCACTCACGCCAATGGACCCAGTGCAACCGAACGTGGAATTCGAGCCATTCTGACCCAGGATCTGGTGGAACTCAACGATGCACTCGACGGGTTCAGCCTTTTGCTCAAATACAGCTATCAGGATTCCCAAACCCAATATCCCGGTCGGGAATCCGAAACACTGCCAGTGACCTACCGCCCGCGTAACCGCTATGAGGCGACACTGAGCTATGAGCGCCAACCATTCTACCTGCGCATCGACTACGCCTATGAAGATGCAGAGCTGGTTGCGGTTTTTGGCGCAAGCTGGCAGGATCGCTACGAAATCCCCCAGGAACACCTCAGCCTGCACCTCAGCTACCAGTGGAGTCCGTCCGCGAGAATCTATTGCGAGGTAAGCGGTTTGCTGGAAAGCTACGCAAAGACCTACTACGGGAAAACATCCCGTCCCTCCGGAATTGCCTGGCGCTCAAAACAACTCGAACTCGGTCTCAAAATCCGCTTCTGATTCTGTATTTCCTGTCCGTGGACCCAAACGTCGGGATAGAACAGGCACTCCCTTCACTGCCCGTAGTCGCAACCCCATCAGCCACACGGATTCACGACCACAGCAAGACATCGTACAGAAACAACCCCAGCATTATTCAGGCCGGGGTTGTTGTCAGAAAGCAACGTCCTCACAGGACGTAAAGCCTTACATTCTACCGAAATCTCATTCGGTTGGGACTTCCGTGATCGTCTTGAGCACGCGCGAAACGATGCGGTATGGATCTCCCTGAGAATTCGGACGACGGTCTTCGAGGTAACCCCGATACGCACCGTCCTTGACAAAGGAATGCGGCACCCGAATCGACGCTCCACGGTCGGCAATGCCCCAACTGAACTTGTCGATCGACTGCGTTTCATGCAGACCCGTCAGGCGCAGATGGTTGTCCGGTCCATAGGCTGCGATGTGCTCGTCACGATTCTTTTCAAATGCATCCATCAGACGCAGGAAGTAATCCTTACCTCCCACCTCACGCATGAATTTTGTCGAAAAGTTACAGTGCATGCCAGAACCATTCCAGTCGCCCTGGTAGGGCTTGCAGTGCCACTGCACATCCACCTGGTACTTCTCACACAGACGCAACAGGAAGTAACGCGCTACCCACACGTCATCTGCAGCCTTGGCGGAACCTTTACCAAAGACCTGGAACTCCCACTGGCCCTTCGCCACTTCGGCGTTAATGCCTTCATGGTTGATCCCGGCTTCAAGGCAAAGGTCAAGATGCTCCTCAACGATTTCACGAGCAATATCACCCACGTTGTTGTATCCCACACCCGTGTAATACTTGCCCTGCGGTGCCGGATAACCGTCTGTCGGCCATCCCAACGGCTTTCCATCCTGCATCAGGAAATACTCCTGCTCCAGTCCAAACCATGCATCTGGGTCTTCAATGATCGTTGAACGGTAGTTGGAGGGATGTGGAGTGCCGTCCGGATTCATCACTTCGCACATCACAATGTAACCGTTGGTGCGTCCAGCATCAGGATACAGCGCCACCGGCTTCAACAGACAGTCCGAATTGCTTCCGGGTGCCTGCTGCGTGGAGCTTCCGTCAAACCCCCACCACGGGCAATCTTCGACGCTCTGCGGAGCCGACGAGGCAATGCGGGTCTTTCCACGAAGGTTAGCGACTGGTTGATATCCATCCAGCCAGATGTATTCTAACTTGTATTTTGGCATATTGTTTCGGATTAATAGTTCCTGTTTGCAGGATACTCAATTCAAGGGTTTTCTGGAAATGATGCTGATAGCTGGATCAGCATGGCTGCAACCAAAATAGCAGCCAGTGGGCCAATTCAAAAAAAAGTATGAAATAAACTCAAAGCTGCCCAAAATAATACTATTCCATTCTAATGCGCGAGGTAAAAGATACGAAAAGAGCATCTGTTCGGGTCGGATATGACGGTAAAGTACACAAGCAGTATTTCGGACCCGGTGCGGAATTACGATACGAAAACGAGGTCAGAGTCCTGAAATACCTGGCTCAGCAAGGCTGTGATTTTGTGCCCCGTCTGTTGGAGGAAGATCCCGAAACCCTGACCATCGTCACCACCAATGTCGGGCAAATCGTGCAAAAAATCAGCCAGGAGAAGCAGGATTCGATGTTTCGCGCTCTCGAGCAGTATGGAATCGAACACGGCGATCCTTTCGCACGCAACATCACCTACGATGACCGGCTCGGTCGTTTCTGCGTGATCGACTTCGAGTTTTCCACCAATCTCGCCACGGGCGAGGGTCTCAAAATCGAGGATATAAAAAATCCACGTCAGCTTTCCTGATTTTCCACCCGTGACTGCCATGCAACGCATCCACTGGTCCGGCATGACCCATCCGGGCCGATTCCGCCCGAACAACGAAGACGCCTTTCTCGGTCTCATTCTTAACGAACAGGAAGTGCACTACCTCGGCAAGGAGGGGGACGCACCGCTCCAGGATTCCCAGTTTCTCTTTGCCGTGAGTGATGGCATGGGTGGAGCCAATGCCGGAGATTTTGCCAGTCGCCTCACCCTTCAGGGTCTCACCAAACGCCTGCCTCTCGCCCTGCGAAAAACCGATACCCGCACTCCGGAACTCCGCCAGCAGGTACTGCGCAACATCATTCTCGATATTCATGAGGAGGTGATGGCAACGGGACGCTGGTACGAAGAGTGCAAGGGCATGGGCGCAACCTTGAGTCTCTGTTGGATCCATCCGACCGAGGGCTTCATCATCGGTCATGTCGGAGACAGTCGCATCTACCAAATCCCCAATGGGGAAACGATCATCCAGCGATCCGAGGATCACTCCGAAGTCGGACGCCTGTACCGCGAGGGCAAAATCAACGAACGCGAATCCAAAAACCATCCCGAGCGACACCTTCTCGATCAATCCATCGGAGGCCTCCGTCGTGAGGTCGATCCGCAGATTGCCCATTTTTCAATGCAGCCCGGCGATCACCTGATTCTCTGCTCCGACGGCATCTGTGACGGCCTCTACGACCGCAGCATCGAGAGCACCCTCCTGCGCCCCACTCCCAACATCAAGGATCTACGCCCCTCAGAACGTCTGGTCAGGGAGGCTCTCTTCTCCTCAGGCCGGGACAATCTCACATCCATGGTCGTCTGGTTCACCCAGGAGATGGGAGAAGCATCGTAGCGGGAACTTCCTGCTCGCTTCACCCAACACCCCTAACGTAGCGGAAGCTTCCAGCTCGCACCTTCTTCATCCTCTCGCAAATTCCGCATTCCATGATTGCTCTGACGAGTCGAATTCCTGTATGGTCGCCGGTTTTCAATTCAACCACAGACGCCCCGCCATCCATTCCAGCAACATGAACGAAACCAAAGTAGTCGCCATCGTCGGTCGTCCCAATGTGGGGAAGAGTCGCCTGTTCAACCGACTTTCCCATCGAAGGATCTCCATCGTACACGACCGCCCCGGGGTGACGCGTGATGTCGTAACCACCGACATGCCCGATGGTTATGTGCTCATGGATACGGGAGGCATCGGGTTGGAAGATAAAAACACACCGCAGGTGATCGCCGAGGCCATGGCCACTCAGGCGATGATTGCCGTGGAAACTGCGACGCTCATCCTTTTTGTCACTGATGGTCAAGAGGGTCTCACCCCGCTCGACATGGAAATTGCCCACCGTCTCCACAAGCATCATTCCAAGGTGTTGCTCGTGGTGAACAAGATGGACAATCCCGAGAACACCCATGCCGCCTACGATTTTGCACGGCTTGGATTTGGCGAGCCTCATTCCGTTTCCGCCGAGCACAACCATGGTCTCAACGAGCTCGAACAGGAAGTGCTCGACCAGCTGGGGCCGCTTGTACCTTGGCAGGAATCTCACAACCCCAAGCTCACGTTCTCACTCGTTGGCAAACCCAATGCGGGGAAATCGTCGCTCGGGAACCGTCTGCTCAACTCCGACCGCTTCATTGTCGCCGATATCGCTGGTACGACGCGCGACATGATCGAAACCACGCTGCAGTACACCGATCCCCAGGGCAATACCTGGGACCTGCACCTGTTTGACACGGCAGGCCTGCGGCCCAAGAAAAAGATGGACAGTTCAGTGGAGTATTTCTCGTCGGTGCGCACCCAGCGTTCGATCGAGCGCAGCGACATTGTACTGCATCTGGTGGACGCCAGGGAGGGTGTATCCAAGCAGGACAAAATCATCGCTGGCCAAATCCTCGAAGCTGGCAAGGCCCTGATTGTTGTGGTCACCAAGTGGGATCTTGCCGTCAGCGCGGTGAGCGAGGGTGATATTGAAGGTTGGGAGAGTATTCGCGCGTTTCGCGAGGCCTATGAGGCCAACCTTCGCAAACAGTTTTTCTATCTTCCTGATTCCCCGGTGATCTTCACATCGTCCAACTCAGGTGAGGGAGTGGACCACCTGCTTAAGGCAATCCTCAAGGTGCACCGCACGCTCGACACGCGCATGACTACTCCCAAACTGAACAAGCTGCTTCAGGATCTGTTCGACCGGCGCAACCCTTCCAAGGTAACTGGCAAGCGCTTCAAAATCTTCTATGCGGTACAGACCCGCAACCGACCCTTTCGCATCAAGATGTTTTGCAACCGGGCTGAACGCCTGCAGGACAGCTACCGGCGATACCTTGAGAAGAACCTCATCGACCACTTCAAACTTTCGGGTTGTCCGATTCAGTTTGAACTCATCGGCAAAGAACAGCGTTACCGCGACGAGGAGTAACCCATCCCTCCGCTCCGTCTGGTGCATGCTTACGCATCGCCATTTCCAAACTTGCGCAATCGCCCAGTTTCCATACCATCCACACTCATGAAATGTCCTCGAACCGGCACCGATCTCAAGACCATCACGATCAGTGGTATCACGGTCGACTTCTCAGAAGCATGCGGCGGAGTCTGGTTTGACAACTACGAATTGATCAAGTTCGACGAAGCACACGAACAGGGCGGAGCCGAATTGGTCGCGCTCATGGAACAGCATCGCAATGATGCGGTGGATCTCAACGCGCGCCTGCACTGCCCCAAGTGCAAAACCATCGTCATGGCACGCCACTTCTACTCCCCACTTCGCGAGATTGAGATCGACCGCTGCCCGAACTGCGGCGGCGTGTGGCTCGATGCAGGTGAACTGGCAAAGATTCGCGAAAACTTTCCGTCGCAATGCGACCGAGAGCGTGCATCGCAGGCGCTCGTTGATGCCGCCTTTGCCGATCCGGCCTTCCAGGCGCAGCTCTCGGACAGCCAGGCCAAGGTCGATGCTGCTCGCAAGTTTGCCCATCTGTTCGCCTGGCTGTGCCCCTCACGTTATCTTCCGGGCAAGCAGGATGGTGCCGCCTTCTGACGACATCTCCGCTCGCTGGAATCCACCGCTGCAGTGGCACTGACAAGGAAAAGCAACCCGCAACGGTCGAGGATCGGGATGCAACTCCCGCTTGCCAACGCTGACATCCGTCCTTCATAAAGGCGTCATGCTAAACGCTCGCCGTAAACCCATCCATCTCATTGTCGCCTGCTCCGAAAACCGCGTCATCGGAAAAAACGGCACACTTCCATGGCGCATCCGGGAAGACCTTCGATACCTCTACGACTGCGTCAGCGGTGGAATCGTGATTGAAGGCCGACGTGTGTGGGATGAACTCCAAAAACCCTTCCCCGGCACTCATACCATCGTGCTAACCCGTAATCCCGAACTGCAGTTTGAGGGCGCAACCAAGGCAGGCAGTCTGCAGCAGGCACTCGAGCAGGCTCAGGCAATCGAGGGATATGACACCATCTGGATTGGTGGTGGGCAGCCCGTCTACGAAGAAGCCCTGCACCTGGCAGATCGCCTCTATCTCACGCTCGTGCACACCGAAGTTTCCGACGGCGATACCTTTTTCCCCGAGTGGAGGGAAACCTTCACCGAAGTTGTATCCGAGCGCCGTTCGCGCAACAAGTCCCTCTAATACACCTTCTACGTCCTGAAACGACCCGATGATGCGCCGACGACTTCTACAAGCCCAGCTCTGCGATGATCAAGTCCGCACAGGCTGTGGGAGTCATGCCGTGGGTGTTCACTTTCAACTCGGGCTGCTCCGGCACTTCATAGGGGGCAGTCACTCCGGTGAATTGCTTCACCTCACCTGCTCGGGCTTTGGCATAGAGTCCCTTCACATCGCGTGCCTCGCAGACCTCAAGCGGAGTATCCACAAAGATCTCGTGGAAGCGCTTGCGCTTCGCATCCGCAGTCGCGCGGTCCACAATGCCACGGGCAGTGTCCCGGTCCTCCTGGTAGGGTGAGATAAATGCAGTGATCACAATCAGGCCTGCGTCATTCATCAGCGCAGCAACCTCCGCGATGCGTCGAATGTTCTCCTTGCGATCCTCAGGGCGGAAGCCGAGGTCCGAATTGAGTCCGTGACGGATGTTGTCCCCATCGAGGATGTAGGCCTTTTTCCCCATCGCCACCAACTTGGCCTCCAGATGCTGGGCGATCGTGGACTTCCCGGAACCCGACAGTCCCGTCAGCCAAATCGTAGCGGGTGCATGCCCCATCAGATCCTGGCGATCCGACGTGCTGACCATGCCCTTTTCCCAGTTGAGGTTGTGCTTGCCCGTCACTTTCTTCTGCGGAGCAGCACGCTGCTCGGTGATCATGCCAGCCGCAACCGTCGCGTTGCTGAGCGGGTCAATCAGCACGAAGGAACCCGTCTTGTCATTGCGACTGTAGCTGTCGAAGCAGAAACTGCGGTGTGCGGTAAATCCGACGCGTCCGATTTCATTCATCTCCAGCGCATCCCCATCAAGTCGGCTCAGGCTATTGATATCAAACTTGTAGCGCACCCCGTCCAGCGTGACTGGCAAGGTCTGCGTGGTACTCTTGAGCAGGTAGTTTCGTCCCGCCTGCAACTTCTTTTCGTGCATCCACACAACTTGAGCGTCAAATCCACTCTCAATGGTCGGACGGTTGTTCGGGTGACTGAGAATCGACCCACGGGAAATGTCCACCTCATCGGTCGTGGTCAGCGTCACCGCCATCGGCGCAAACGCCTCCTTCAACTCGCCATCATAGGTCACGATGCTCTTGATCCGTGTCTCCTTGCCCGATGGATTTACAACCACCTTGTCCCCCACACGCACCACTCCAGATGCAATGGTTCCACAAAATCCGCGAAAGTTCAGGTTCGGGCGCAGCACATACTGCACAGGAAAACGAAAATCGATCAGGTTGCGGTCGGCTGTGATTTCCACCGATTCCAGATGACTGAGCAGTGGGCGACCCTCAAACCACGGCATGTTCGTGCTGCGCTCGACCACGTTGTCCCCCTTGAGCGCGGACATCGGGATGAAGTGCAGGTCGATGGACTCAAACTTTGCCGCAAACCCGAGATAATCCTTGCGGATTTTTTCAAACACGGCCTCATCAAAACCCACCGCATCCATCTTGTTCACCGCCACCACCAAGTGCTTGATGCCCAGAAGGCTTGCAATAAAGCTGTGACGCTTGGTCTGCGGCATCACCCCGTGGCGCGCATCAATCAGCACAATCGCCAGGTCGCAGTGACTCGCACCCGTGGCCATATTGCGCGTATACTGCTCGTGACCGGGCGCATCACAGATGATGAAACTGCGCTTCTCAGTCGAAAAATAGCGATAGGCCACATCAATGGTGATGCCCTGCTCCCGCTCCGCCTTCAACCCATCAGTCAGCAGCGCTGGGTCAAAGTCATCACCCGTGGTACCGTGCACCTTGGAGTCCTTCAGCACCGCCGCCAGCTGGTCCTCATAGATCATCTGCGAATCGTAGAGCAGTCGTCCAATCAGCGTGCTCTTACCGTCATCGACGCTGCCGCAGGTCAAAAACCGCAGCATGTCCTTCTCCTCATGGCGCTTGAGGTAGGCACTGATGTCGCTGCGAATGAGGTCTTGTTCGCGGATTTTATAGTTTCGATTTTCCGATGTCATCGTAAAATAGGAGTTAGAAGTTAGGAGTCAGAAGTTAGCTTTTTCCATCAAAACTGAATTCCTGTAGGCATTGAGAATGCGTCCAACTTCGTTTGCTTGTTCTTTCACTTCTCGGGTATCTCCATAACCGAGATCATTGATTAATATAAGATAATATTTCACCTCTTCGAGGGAAGCTTGGGCAATATTCAAGTATCTTGCCTTGTCAGCAACAGACTCTTTTGCAAAGCCTTCGGCAATGTTGGCAGGAATCGAAACTGCAGCGCGCCGAAACTGAGAAGTCAGACCGAAATCTTCATTTCTCGGAAAAGAAGCACTGATCTTGTAGCTCGCCAAAACCAAAGCATGCGACTTCTGCCACAGGACCAAGTCCTCGAACTTCTTAGCCTTTTCCATGCTTTCTCCTGACTCCTGGCTTCTTGCTTCTGTCTGAACCTTGGTTCAGATCTAGAAATACCCATCCCGCTTCTTGTCCTCCATCGAGGCGGCGCCGTCGTAATCGATCACGCGTCCCTGGCGCTCAGAGGTGGTCGTGAGCAACATCTCCTGCACAATGTCTTCGAGCGTTTCCGCCTCGGACTCCACCGCACCCGTCAGCGGGTAGCACCCCAGGGTGCGGAAGCGCACCTTTTTCATCACAGGCTGTTCGCCCGGTTCCAGGCGCATGCGCTCATCGTCCACCATGATCATCACACCGTTGCGCATGACCACTGGTCTCTCCTTCGCAAAATACAATGGCACAATTGGAATCTTCTCGATCTGGATGTAACGCCAGATGTCCAGCTCCGTCCAGTCTGACATGGGAAATACCCGGATCGACTCACCTTTGTTGATCTTGGTGTTGTAAAGGTCCCAGAGTTCCGGACGCTGATTCTTCGGATCCCACTGGTGAAACTGGTTGCGAAAGCTGAAGACACGCTCCTTTGCTCTGGATTTTTCCTCATCGCGCCGGGCCCCACCAAATGCCGCATCAAAGCCGTGCTTGTTGAGCGCTTGCTTCAGCCCTTCGGTCTTCATGATTTGCGTATGCTTCTCCGATCCATGGTCGAACGGGTTGATCCCCGCTTCCACGCCTTCCGGATTCTGGTGCACCAGCAAATCAAACCCCACATCGTTTGCCATCTGCTCCCGAAACGCATACATTTCCCGAAACTTCCACCCCGTATCCACATGCAGCAGCGGGAATGGAATCTTGCCGGGATGAAAGGCCTTGCGCGCCAGATGAAGCAGAACCGAGGAGTCCTTTCCGATGCTGTAAAGCATCACCGGATTCGAAAACTCCGCAGCCACTTCACGCATGATGTGAATGCTCTCAGCCTCCAGTTGACGTAAATGAGTGATCGTATAGTCGGGCATAGCTGAATTCATACGAATGCGAGTTTCGCTGGAAGTTCAAAGCAAAAGTGCCCCAAAGCGTCGCTTTCTGCGAATTTCGCACGCTTTCGAGCACTGTTTTAAAAAAAAGAACGGTTTCCACCGAAACCGTTCTCCTCATTCGATTGAAGCGTTGCCGGACAATCTGACGGCATTCAAACCCACTCCGTCAGGCGGGGCTTCTTCAACGAACTTGCATACTGCTGGCTATCATCATCTGGAGCCTTAGGAAAGGGAACGTCCCCCAATGTGGGTGACCTTGCCCAAAAGATTTTGATCTGAAATGAACCCACGATCCCGAAAGCGGTTGTTGTCCCCTTTCGACTTTGCCCGACCGTCCTCAATCTCAACGATGCGGTGGCACACGCGCTCCCCCGTTTGCGTATCCACAAAGACCACGATGTCCCCTGGTTTCAGATTCGAAAACTGGGTTTTGCGATACACAACATAGTCACCGCTTTTGATCGTCGGATACATCGAAAATCCATGCAACTGCGACCGCACTACCGCTGGCTCAGATGCCGACAACGCAGAGGCTTGACTCGAAATCGGCGCAATAGCGTTAACGCAAAGAAGCATAAATACATAGCGAAACAAATTCTTCATGGCGACAAACTTAAACAAGGACTAAAGATTGAAATTCAAAAATCGACCACCCGCTAATTTCTCATCCTCATAGACTTATGAATCAGAAAACTGGAATGACTTGATCTATATTTCGAACTTAAACCCAATTCTTTAAGTCATTTTTTGCGTCACCCACTTCTTTAAAAGATTTTTTATTTACAAAACGTAAAAGCCTTCATTCCCCTAAATGTAAAATTTTATTTATATTATAAATTTATTATAAAATTCATCTTTTCATTGGTAAACTTCTCTTCAATTCACTCCTCAATTCAAAAGTTTTTGTAAATTCGTCCCCTTCTCACTCAAGCGCGATCCAATGACACAGGCACCACCTCAAACTGGATACCTGAAACATCCCTTCGCAATCGCTTTTCACAAGCGGAAACGATCTACAAATCCCTCGACGGGTTTTGGCGGAGCCGAGGGTTTCTAGCTGATGCAAACTGGGCTTTCCTTAAAGGAAAACGATGCGAGACTCGTCATATGATTACTCAACTGAGTGCAGATGAAACTTCTCCGACTGAAAAGCCCTTACTGATCCTGAGAATTCTCCGAAACGGGGTCAAAGATCTCTTTTTTGGATACGGGGAAAGCCTTTGGAGAATTTTCTTCACTTACGTCTTCGTTGCGTTCGTATTCACGATCCTCTTTCGATACTTCATGAACGAACTGACATTCCTCAGGACGCTCCGTGAAAGTATCTTCAACATGATCGGTCAAGGTTCAGATGATTTTAAGTCCATCAAAGAACCCCTGCTCTTCGACATGCTGAAATGCTGCAATCAACAATCGGAGTTCTCCTGACCGCGATTTTTGGTTTCGTATTGGCCAACCGAATCCGAAATCAGTGACTTCCTTTGCCAGCAAGCTACACTCTGTAACTACGATTTCGAGTCGAGGAAGCGCTGAATTGCCTCAACGGTTTCCTCGCTGAGGTGGTGTTCGATGCCCTCGGTATCGGCTGCAGCAGTCTTTTCGGAGACACCGAGGGAGCGCAGGAACTCCATCACGAGATTATGACGGCGATAGGCCTTGACCGCAATTTCCCTACCCGTATCGGTGAGGGTGACCGAACCCTGTTGTTTGACGAGCAGCTCGGCTTCCTCCAGACGTGCAAGCGTGCGGATGACCGTGACGTGGGACACCCCAAATACGCCTTGAATATCCGTGACGCGTGTGCCCTTTCCCTCCTCCTTCAAACGATAGATGGCCTCCACGTAATCCTGGGTAATCTCCGACTGGTGCTGTCGGCGAACGCGCTTGTGATTGCGGGCCGTTTGTTTGCCTAAATGAAGGGATTCCATGGGTGCGTTCGAAAAACCGGGATTTTCACCCAGAATCGCAAAAGGGTCAAGAGTTCTAGGCGCGAGCCGATTTGACAGCGTTGACGCAGCAAGGGCGAGCCGCGCACTCCTCCAGTGCGGAACTGTTTGCTCTGTTTTTGTCCAGTCCCGGAAAAATGTTCAAAATGCAATTGACAGATGCAAAATGTAGCCTAGGCTACAGGTATCAAATGTAGCTTTGTCTACATATTTTGATCGAATACCATGAAAAACTTTTTCCAAATTTCAGATTCAATCCACCCGGAACCCGGATGCAAACTGATGGGGTCGCTGGAGGGTCTGGACAGGGGCCGATCCGCAACCATCGATGGCATCGATGCGCATTGCACGGGCCTTGCGCGCCGTCGCCTGCTGGACCTTGGGTTTGTGCCAGGCACCCGCGTAACCAAGTTAGGAGAAGGCCTCTTCAACGGACCGAGCCGCTTCCAGATCCGCGGCAACGTCATTGCCCTGCGCCGTGAGCAGGCCGCGCACATCCTGGCCCAACACGATTGATCATGCACGCCCGCAATGCGAAAGCATGTGAGTCGTGTCTGGTGGGGAGAGAGTCGGTGCTGCGGCACCTGAACCTGAAACTGGAACGATGGGACTATGTGGTCGCCCTCGCTGGAAACCCCAACACGGGCAAGAGTACGGTCTTCAATGCGTTGACCGGACTCAAGCAACACACGGGCAACTGGCCGGGCAAGACCATCACCCGCGCAGAGGGTGGATTTGAATTCGACTCGAAAAAATTCAAACTGGTGGACTTGCCGGGAACCTATTCTCTGCACACCCAATCCCCCGATGAAAGTGTCGCTCGGGATTTCATCCTGAACGGACAACCCGATGTCACAGTGGTGGTCTGCGACGCGACCGCAATGACACGCAACCTGAACCTCGCGATCCAGATTCGCCAAATAACGGGACGTGTCGTCATCGCGCTCAACCTCATGGACGAGGCGCGCCGGAGTGGTATCGAAATCGACTGCGAGGAACTATCGCATGAACTCCAGGTTCCGGTGATTCCCATGGTCGCTCGTCGAAAAGAAGGACTCGAAGCCCTGATGCAGGCTGTCGCGGATTGCGCAACTGATGGCACCCCGCCATCGCCGCTTCCAGTCGAGTGGCTCAACGCCGAAGCGAGGAATTGTTTCTCACAAACCCGCACTGCGCTGGCGGCACATCTGCCGGACACCCAAACACTGGACTGGCTGACACTTCGAGTACTACAGGGATTTTCGTCGGAATTGCAGGAATATCTGGCCCCGGAAATCCTCGACCCCATCGCCCAACAGGTTCGCCAGGATATTTCCGAACATCGGCTTCAGATTGACGATCAGGTGACGGGTGCGATCTTCGCCAAGGCCGATGCCATCAGTGCCCGAATTTGCAGGGAAAACCACTCGATGAACTACCTTCGCATGAAGGCATGGCTGGACACCCTGCTCATCGGAAAATGGACAGGCATCCCCATCATGGCACTGATGTTTGCTGGAGTGCTGTGGTTGACTATTGTCGGTTCCAACTATCCCTCATCCATGCTTTCAACGCTTCTGGTAGAGCATGGCTACACCCTACTGCGCACGGGTGCGGAACAACTCTCACTGCCACAGTGGCTGATCGGACTCTTCGTTGACGGCATGTACCTCACTGTCGCCTGGGTTGTCAGCGTCATGCTGCCTCCCATGGCCATTTTTTTTCCATTATTTACCCTGCTGGAAGATTTTGGATATCTGCCCCGGGTTGCGTTTAACCTCGACGGATTGTTCAAAAAATCGGGCGCGCACGGCAAACAGGCGCTGACCATGGCGATGGGCTATGGATGCAACGCCGCAGGCGTGATCGCCGCACGCATCATCGAATCCCCCCGAGAGCGACTGGTTGCAATTCTGACCAACAATTTTGCACTCTGCAATGGCCGATGGCCAACCCAGATTCTGATCGCATCACTCTTCATCGGCGCACTGGTGCCAGCGCACTATGCGGGCCTCGTCTCTGCATTTGCTGTGGCAGCAGTGGCCTTTCTGGGTGTTTTGCTGACCTTTCTGTCATCGTGGCTGCTAAGCCGCACGCTGCTTCGTGGCGAAAGCTCGGCCTTCAGCCTCGAACTGCCACCCTATCGCCCTCCCCAGATCCTGCGCACCCTTTATGTATCCCTCATTGACCGTACCCTGTTTGTGCTTTGGCGAGCTATTGTCTTCGCCGCACCCGCCGGGATTGTGATCTGGGGCATTTCCAATCTGCAAATCGGAGACCAGTCATTGGCCCTGCATGCCATCGCATGGCTGGATCCCATCGCTATGGTCTTTGGACTCACGGGAGTGATCCTGTTGGCCTATCTGATTGCGATTCCGGCCAACGAGATTGTGATTCCAACCATCCTCATGCTCACGGTTATGCAGACCGGGCTATCCATTGATGGCGCCTCGGGTGCGGGCGTGATGTTCGAAAGTGAAGAATTTCATGCGCTCAGTGCATTGCTGACCGCCGGAGGATGGACAACCCTGACTGCGGTTTGCCTCATGCTATTCAGCCTGTGCCACAATCCCTGCTCGACCACCATCTTCACCATCTACAAAGAGACGCACAGTGTGAAATGGACTACAGTTGCCACATTGATGCCGCTCGCCTTTGGATTTGGCATTTGCGCGCTCGTCGCTACCCTCTGGCGAGGGATCGCCTGACCCCCTGCCTCAGAACAACAAGGCCTGGCTAACCTCCATCTGCGCAAAAGCGCTGACCCCAGCTCACGCGTCTGGCAAAGGATCCGACTGCTCGGCTTCCATCAGTTCACACTGTGCCTGTTCCCACTCCTCCATGGCTGACTCCAGATCGCGCTTTGCCTGATCGTAGGCCTGGAGATCACGCTGCTGATCCGGTCGGTTGGAAAAGAAGGAAGGGTCTTTCATGCGCTCCTCCCAGTTCTGAACCTCCTGCTCAAGCTCAAGCGCACGCTGTTCCCACTGCTGCACCGCTGCCCGAAGCGGACGCAGGCGAGCCTGTCGCTCAGCGCGCAATTTGCGTATCAACTTTGGATTGCTGCTGCTCGAAGCATCATTGGTGCCTGCTGCCTCAGAAACCCGACCTGCGGTGGGCACACGCGCTTCTTCTTCCACCTTTTCAAGATACTCCGACACGTTGCACCAGAACATGCGGTGCCCCCGTGGATTGATTTCGAGGGTCTGCTGCACGATGGGGTCGAGAAAATCGCGATCATGGGAAATGATGAAAAACGCTCCTTCGTAGCACTGCAATGCCTGCTGCAGAATCGCTTTGCTCTGAATGTCGAGGTGATTGGTCGGCTCGTCGAGGATCAGAAAATTCGCTGGTTTGAGCAACATGCGGGCCAGTGCCAGGCGATTCTTCTCCCCACCGCTGAGCACGGCCACCTTTTTGAACACCGCATCACCGGAGAACAGGAATGAACCGAGGATGTCCCGCGCACTTTGCTCCCGCGTACACCCACTTCCCATCGCTGACTGCAGCACACTTTGCTCGGGATCGAGCTGATCCGTCTGGTGCTGGGCAAAATAACTCAACTGTGTTTTTTCCCCAAGTTGAATCTGCCCCTGATCCGGAGCTTCCTGGCCCGCAATCATGCGCGCAAGCGTGGACTTGCCAGCACCATTGGCACCAACAACAGCGAGTCGCTGACCGCGCTCAAGTTTGAGATCAAAGCCATCAAACAGGCGAATGGGACCGTAAGCCTTACAGATCTGCTGCACGGACACGATGACCTGATTGCTTCGCGGAGGCTCCGGAAAGCGGAAAAACACAGAAGATTCATCCTCTTCCACCTCGATTCGATCAATCTTTTCGAGCTGCTTGATACGACTCTGAACCTGTGAGGCCTTGGATGCCTTTGCACGGAAGCGGTTGATGAATCGCTCGGTGCTCTCAATCTGTCGCTCCTGCGTTTCCTTTTGCGCAAGCAACTGTTCCCTTCGGATGCGTCGCTGCTGCTCGTAGTAGGAATAATTCCCCGCATAGACCTCCAGCTTTCCACGCGAAAGCGCATACGTGCGATTGGTCAGCAGATCGAGAAATGCGCGATCATGAGAAATCAGAACCAACCCGCCCCCGTAAGACTGCAGGAAGTTTTCCAGCCAGCGCTGTGACGGCAAATCCAAGTGATTGGTCGGTTCATCCAGCAGCAAGTAGTCCGGGTGTTGCAGCAGCAGTTTGGCGAGCGCGATGCGCATTTGCCAGCCACCAGAAAATTCCGATGTCGAACGTGACAGGTCCGAGTGTGAAAATCCGAGTCCAAACAATATCTTCTCTGCACGAGCTCTCAATTTGTGGGATTCACGGAGCCTGAGTTCATCCTCAATGCGACGGATGACCTCCCACACATCGGATTCGGTATCCTCTGCCTTTGAAACCGCCTCTGACCCCATCTCGGCTACCTCCGCATAAGCCTGCTCCAGGTGGCGCTGTAGATCCTGAATGGAAGTCTCCGCCGCCTCGACTTCCTCGATGAGCAGTTTTCCTTCGCCCGATATGCCATCCTGTGGAAGATAGCCGATGGAGATGCCCTTTCCGATGGTCACCCGACCACCATCCAGTTCCATGCTTCCCAGTAGAACCTTCAAAAAACTGGTTTTACCCGCACCATTGCGACCGGCAAGGCCGATGCGATCACGCGTTGAAAGGTTGCAGGTGATGTCATCAAAAATCACCTGGGGTCCAAATCGCAACGACAATGCATGCACCTCAATCACGTCGGCAGCATGCAGTGAAATCACCGCTCGGGTAAAGTCTTTTTCACGGGAGATGGCACCGTTATCCTCAGCGGAAGCTTGGCGAGCCGGCGGGTCAAGGAAGCTGATCCAACAGCTTGCGCGCCTCCCGATAGGTATCCCGATCCCACTCAGACCGAACGACTTCCAGATAGGAGCGCGCCCGGTCGATTTCGTCCAACTCAATGAGGCATTGTGCCATTTTCAATGGCAGTAAATAGAAGTATTCCTGCTCCACCATTTCTGCCGTCAGCCGCTTCTGCAACCGTTGGTACTCCTCAACAGCCTCCTGATAAAAATGCTCCCCCTGAAGAATCGTGCCGATGCGAAATGAACTCCAGTTGCCGATATCCTCCGCACCCGCCTGGTATGCAAGATCCCGACTGCGTTGGTACACTTCGAGCGCATCCAATGGCTTGTGGTTGATCTGGTGGGAACGCCCGAGAAAATAGGCAAACAGAGGATTCGCCGGGTATTGCCGGACCAGGGGTTCAAATCCGGCGATGGCCTTTGGCCCGTCCTCCGCAATACTGTAGTGAAAATAGGCCACATAGTAGCTGGCCTCCACGATGGTCCACTCCCCTTCTTCCATGCAGCGCTGAAGCTTTTCGATTCCCGCCTGCGCTGCACCGCGAAAGCCCAGTAATCGGGCAAGCGGTTTCAGCAGAGTCGGTGCATCTGAAAGAAAAGCTTCCGCAACGCCCAATGCAAAATAGGCGTCAGCATAATTGGGTTCTTCTTCAACCAGTGAACGCAGGATGCTCAAGCCCTCCCGTGCATCGAGATAGGCACGAAACCACGAAGATTCCTCCACATAAAACCGGGCGCGGTTGCAGCGGTTGACGCCATAAAAAAACCGCGCCTGCAGGTCGGATTTGTCTTCTTTGTACCAGCGCTGCGCAAGATCAATGGACTCCGAAAGTCGCTCCTCCGCACGTTTGCGTTTGGCTTCGTCAATTCGATCAGCCTGATAAATCCAGTAGGCAGCAGTCGATGCCACAAACGCATGCACGGGATCATTCCGGTCAAAAGCCTCGGATTCATACCAGTCAAACGCCTGTTGCTCAAAATTGTAGGCCCGTTCGATTGATTCCATCAACCGCTCCCGTTCCACCTCAGAAGCGGCCATACTCCATCCGCCAAGAAGGAGGCATATCCTTAAGATGCAACTGAATCGTGAGCAAAACATGAGGGTCTATTTAGAAAGCTGATATGAGCACGTGAGAAGGACGCAATGCGAACGCCAAAGGTTCTGTAGAAACTGAAATCGTTTTTTCGTACATGCAACCCTGCACAGGATTCCATGCAAAACAATATTGTCACGATTCAGGATCGTTGGGTGGCGAGATATTGCCGGATCCTCTGCTCCCACACCCAAGCCGAACGCAAGGAATCGGCCAGTGATGTTTCGGCTTTCCAACCCAGCACTTCATTGGCGACACGTGTATCCGCCCAGACCTGCTCCACATCACCAGCTCTGCGTCCGACGATGCGGTGAGGCACCTTCACACCTGTCACCGATTCAAAGGTTTGAATCACTTCGAGGACCGACACTCCCCTGCCAGTTCCAAGATTAAAGAATTCAAAAGATTTCGAAGTCTTGCCCTGCAACAGACGGTCGACTGCCACCACATGTGCTTTTGCCAAATCAACCACATGGATGTAATCGCGGATACAGGACCCATCGGGAGTTTGGTAATCATTTCCAAAAACCTGGAGTTCCTTTCGCAATCCCAGTGCAGTTTGTGTCACAAATGGCACCAGATTATTGGGAACCCCACGGGGAAGTTCACCAATCAACCCGGATTCGTGAGCACCGATCGGGTTGAAATAACGCAGAGCGATGCTCTTCAGAGATGCACTTGCGCGAACCGTATCCGCGATGATCTCCTCACAGATTTGCTTTGTATTGCCATAGGGGGATTCGGCTTTTTTGATGGGAGCACTTTCATCCACGGGTAGTTGATCAGGCTGGCCATAAACCGTGCAGGAAGAGGAAAAAACCATATTCGCGATCTGGTGATCCTGCATGTTTTCGAGCAGGTGCAGCAGCGATGTCAGGTTATTGCGATAGTACAACAGTGGGTTTTCCACACTTTCACCGACCGCCTTGCTCGCTGCAAAATGCACGATACCCTGCAGATCTGAAAACCGTCCCATGAACACTTTCACGGCTTGGCGATCAGCAAGATCCACCTGCTCAAACACGCAATCTTTTCCGGAGATCTCGCGGATGCGATCCAGAACAAAGGGTTCGGAATTTGAAAAATTGTCAACGATCACTACCTCGTATCCGGCAGCCATCAATTCAACTGCGGTGTGCGAACCAATGTATCCAGTTCCACCCGTCACGAGTATTCTTCCCTTGGATTTCATAGCTTTCCTGTGTGTTAAACTTCACCTAATCAGAGCGATGCGATTCAGGAAAGTCCTATTTTAACAATTCCGTCGCACAGGTGGAAGGAGAAGAAAATCCATACAGCGGAAGCTTGCAGCTCACGTTCATCCGAAGTAGCGGGAGCTTCCATCTCGCGCCTCACCCTGTGCAATTCCCTTCCTCCCACCTTCAACGTTGACTCTGCAATCAAACTTCCAGCTTCGCTCATTGCTTGCAACAATTCCAAACGACCCTTCGTCTAGGAAAAGACATGCACGTTCACGCACCCAACACCCTTTCCGCAGCCAGCCCTGTTCAACCCCTGGCGTCAACGTTCCTTGCACGATTCACCGTCCTGGTCGCGCTGGTACTGATGGCAATGCAAACTGCATGCAATCCTTTCGCCAAAAAAGCTCCCGAGCTTGAACAACTGATGGATGCAGATTCCATGGCGGTGCTCTGGTGGGATGTTGCCGCAACTCCCATGGATTGGGAAAAAATCCGCAAAACCTGGCAGCAACACGAACCCGCCATGCGTGATGCACTGGGGGATGGTTTCAGCGATTCTCTCGAATCCGCTGGCATTCAGCCTGAAGATTTTTCCAAATTCATTCTGGTCGCTGACACACTGGATTTCTCTGAAAATGGAGACATCGAAGAGGCGTTGCTATCAGCATCGTGGATTCTCGGCATCGACTTGAACGGATACCTGGCGGCGGATGTGCTTGCGTTTGCCATCAATGCTCAAAGCGCACGCACCGGGCTGACAGCGCGCCAGTCAAGCAGTGAATCCCCCGGATTTGAACGAGTGGATCTGTATGATACGGAGAGCCATACCCTGCGCTACTCGATTGCGGTCTTTGCAGCAGAAACCACCCAACTGCGCATCGGCACTCCCGAGAGGGTTCTGCGTTCGATTCATGCCCAGCCCGATGATCGCATGCCCATGCCCGAACCAACGCTTGCCCAGGAACCTTTCTGGTTTTTACTCAACACACCTGAAGCCCTTGCCGCGCAAGCTCGGGAATGGGAGAGCGCTCTGCCCATTGACACGGGCATGCTGTTGAGGGGGTTTGAATCCCTTCGAATCGCCAGCCAATGGAACGGTCAGGCACTGGAATCCGTCGTCAGCCTTAACTTCGAAAACATCGACGGCGCAGACACTGCCTACTCCATCCTGAACCTGGCCCATCGCTTTGCGTTCAAGCCCGTCCTTCGCAAAAGCATCGGTGACGCCGATCACTTTCTACGGTCCCTTCGGCTCGAACGCAGAGGAACCCACGTGCACTACCGCTCGCGCTTGAACCCGGAAGACGCCGCCGTCATACAGGCCTGGGCCGAACGCATGAACGCCTCGCCCGTTGTGCAGTTTGCTTTGGATTTGATTCAGACTCCCTGATTCGCCAAGGTGGGCGCATGTCGCGGATTCTCGTAGGTATGTCAGGTGGAGTGGACTCCACAGTTGCGGCCCTGCTACTGATCAAGCAGGGGCACGAGGTTTCCGGTGCCTACATCAAGACCTGGGCCAATGAATATGATGTGTTCGGAGATTGCCCGGCAACAGAAGACATCGAATACGCCAGCTCCGCGTGCAAGCAGCTCGGAATCGATTTTGAGGTCGTCAATCTGGTCGACACCTACCATGAACAGGTCGTGCAATACCTGGTCGATGGCTACCGTCGCGGCATCACACCGAACCCGGACATCATGTGCAACCGTGAGATCAAGTTTGGTGCCTTTCTTCAATATGCGCTGAAGCAGGGTTATGAATCCGTTGCCACGGGACACTACTGTCAGCGCGTTCAGCACAATGCTCTCCCATGGATCGCCGAGGGAGTCGACTCGAACAAAGACCAGTCCTACTTCCTTGCCATGGTGACATCCGGGCAGCTTCGGCATGCACAATTTCCCGTGGGGGCACTGACCAAACCGGAAGTGCGACAGCTTGCCGCAACACATCAATTCCCCAACGCCAACCGAAAGGACAGTCAAGGAATCTGCTTTCTCGGCAAGGTAAAAATCAATGATTTCCTGCGAAGCTACATCCCCGACAAACCAGGTGCGATTGTTAACCTGCAAGGGAAGTTGCTTGGTGAACATCAGGGATTGCACCACTACACCATCGGACAGCGCAAGGGCATTGGCATTCCCAGCAATCATGACTTCAAGGCCTACGTGGTGATTGCAAAGGATCTCGAACGCAACGAACTGATCGTCGCATTTGACGAAGCGGATACCCCGGGACTGTACTGCGAATGGGTGCGCGTGCACAGTGTTTCCCATGTGACCCTCCCATTTCTCGGCGAGATCTCTCCGCTGACCTGCAGGGTTCGCTACCGCGATCCCAAAGTTGCCATCCAACAGGTCGAAGCGCTCGATGATGGTTCATACAAGGTGCATTTTGCACAACCACAGCGAGCACTTGCAGCGGGTCAGGTGCTTGCGTTTTACGAAGACAACCGACTCCTGGGTGGAGCCATCATGATTCCTCCCCACTTCCATCCGCAGGACTGAGCAGGGAACGGCATTGCCAGCCGCAGGCAGTGAAGGCTGCGGATCAACTTCAATCGGGCCAGACGTAGGCTTCCATGTCGGGAGGAACAGTGGCCAACGCCTCTTCCATCGTCGTAACCCCTTCCTTCACTTTGAGAATACAGTCCTGATGCAGTGTTTTCATGCCATTGCGCATGGCGATGCGCTTGAGTTCGGCAGTTTCGAGTCCATCGTTGATGCCTTTGACCAGTTCTTCCGTCACGAGCATCAACTCGTGTACACCGACACGTCCCTTGTATCCACCCGTAGCTGCATTGGGTCCCGTTGCGCTGGCGCGGTAGATTTCTCCGACCCAGCGCAATGCACGCTCGATGATCTCGGCCTCATTTCCCTCTGGCACATAAGGTTCACGGGAAATCTTGCAAACCCTCCGCATGAGGCGCTGGGCGCAGACGCAGAGCAGGGATGCCGAAATCATGAACGGTTCGATGTTCATGTCCGTCAGTCGAGCCACCGCACTGGGCGCATCATTGGTGTGCAGAGTACTGAAGAGCAAATGCCCGGTCAGCGCCGCCTCAACTGCAATCTGTGCGGTTTCTTTGTCACGAATTTCCCCCACCAGAATGATATCCGGGTCCTGGCGGAGAAAGGCGCGCAGCGCGGCAGCAAACGTTAACCCGATCTTTCGATTCATCTGCATCTGGCAAAGACCGTTGAGTGTGTATTCAATGGGGTCCTCGGCCGTGCGAATGTTGATGTCGGGTGTATTGATCTCGTTGAGTGCAGAATACAGGGTCATGGATTTCCCCGAACCGGTGGGTCCGCAATGCAAGATCATGCCATAGGGACGCTGAATAACGTCACGGTAGCGCGTGAGATTGAATTCTGAAAATCCGAGAGCAGTGAGTGGCAGCGTACTCTTCTGTTTGTCCAGGATTCGCATGACCACCCCTTCACCATGGTTGAGCGGTGCGGTCGCTACCCGGAGGTCAATGTCGATGCCTTTGCGATTGAATTGCTTGTACACGATGCGCCCATCCTGAGGGATGCGTTTCTCAGCAATGTCCAGATTTGCCATCACCTTGAGTCGCGCAAGCAGTGAACTGCACACCTTTACCGGAATATTCAGCTTCTCCTGGCAAACACCGTCCACGCGCACTCGCACGCGTGCTTCGTTTTCAAAAGGTTCGTTGTGGATATCACTTCCGCCTGAATAATAAGCGTCTTCGATGATTCGATTGGCCAACTGAATGATGGGTGCCGACTCTTCCGATCCCTCATCATCCTCCTCAAAAACCGAATCCTCGATCTGGAACTCCATACCGAGCTTCTCAACCACGTCACTGAACCCGATCGAAGCAGGATTCTGCTCAGGTTCCGATAGAATGTGATCGAGAACACCCTCAAGCGCGAGCAGTACAACCACTCGCATCCGTGTTTTCTGGGCAATCTGATTCGTGAGCTGCAGTTTGAAAGGGCTGTTGAGTGCGACAACAAAATACTCCCCTACGACTCCGACCGGAAGCACCTTGTTCTCGAAACAAAAATCCCGGTCAAGCTTCTCAAATGTGAATTCATCAATGACAAAATTCCGAGCATTGAAGGGGTGCAGATCAAAGGCCCTTGCGCGTGCAATCAAGAGGGTTTCATCCGTGACACGGTGCTCTTCAAGCAGGAGTTTTTCGATCGCATCTCCCGACAAATCATTCTCAGAATTGATGATGGAATCAGCGACATTGGGCGCGAGCACATTCAAATCCACCAGTTCCCGGATGATTTTGGTTTGGATTCTTCCTAAAGGCACAGCAACAGATCTGGGAATTATACAAGTGAGTCGAACCGAGGCATTTGGCCATTTGATTCCATCACGGACGAGACAAAAACTGGGGAGCACTCTACGTCACCGACTCCCTGAAATCAAGCTGCCATCGCCACAGGATCGCAAGTATTTCGTCGCGACCCAACAAAGCAAAGCGGGTTTCAGATTCCCAAATTCTGCATCAATTCCACCATGGGTAGAAAGAGAGCAATCACCAGAAACCCAATGCTGAATGCCAGAAGGAGTATCAAGGCAGGTTCGAGCAGGGTCAGGAGATGGTCGAGGCGCTCTTCAACCTCCGTTTCAAACAGCTGAGCAATTTCGGTCAGCATGGAAGCCAGAGAACCCGTTGTTTCACCGACATGCACCATGCCTGCAAACGCTTCCGGCATGCGTTCATCCCGTTCCAGGCACAGTGCAATCGAACGGCCATCGCGGACCTGCTTTCGCAGCTTGTGCATGCTCTGCTCCAAAACGCGGTTTTGAAGGGTCGCCGATGCAGTTTCCAACGCCTCAAGCATGGGGACTGCACTTTCCAGCAAGGTTGCCAGACAGTGACAGAAACGAGCAAGAGCAGTTTTTTTGCGAAGATCCCCAAACACGGGGAGCGCAAGAACCAGAGCATCCCACCGCTCCCGAAAGGACTCCACCCTGAGAAGAAATCCGACAAGCGGCAAAGCAAAGAAAAGTCCTGCGATACCCCAGCCTATATGGGAGGACACCCCATCGCTCACATCGATGACCCATTGTGTCATTCCGGGCAAACGAGCACCCTGAAGCATATTGCTGAACATTTCCTCAAATTGTGGAACCACCCACACCAACATTGCTCCCACTATGCTCAGCGAAGCCGCCAATACGACTGCCGGGTAAACCATTGCAGAGCGCAGTCTGCCGTACATGCGTACTCGATGGGAGTCATAGCGAGCCAAGCGTTCCAACACCGAACTGAGGACCCCTGCACGCTCACCGGCAACAATCAACCCCACATACATGGGACCAAAGACTCGAGGCCAAACCCTCAGCGACGCCGAAAAGCTCTGCCCATGCTCGAGCATGTGAATCTGCTCCGTCACGATTCTGTTCATCGCTCCTTTCGAATGCTGGCGCTGCAGAATTTGAAGGGCCTGAACAATGGGCACACCCGCTTTCAGCAAAGCTGCAAGCTGCTTGGAATACAGGGCGATCAGATTGGTCGGAATGCGCAACCGCTCGCGCGATGACGCAAACCATGCAATGTGGGACAAGGCACGGAGCATGAGGAGATGAACTGGAGGGTCCGCAAGGAGGCGAAAACCTCACTGCACCTGAAAGGCGGCTTATGGGCAAGTGCAAAGACCTTCGCTATCCGTTATTTGTATTTCGCCATTGCAGATTCGCTGCATCAGCTCACAAGGAATAACGCCAATCAATCAGTGTGGCCTGGGGATAACCTCGCCCTTTCCATTCATGCCATTTGAGGTGAAACAGAATATCCAACGGGTAGCGGCTCTCGGGGATTCGGGAGGGAAATCCCCACCCAAGGCACATCAGATCATAGTCCATTCCCCACAAACTCACCCAACACTTAAAATTGTCCGCTCCAAACCGGGACACACGCGAGGCGAGCTGAGCTCCCCGCATTGCGAGCACCGGATCCGGGTTTCCCACCCCAAACGGTCCCAGGCGGCGCAGTTCTGCCATGAACGGCAGCGTCAAATCCGCAGCCTGCACCCACGCGTCCACTTCGACACTCATCGGTTCCACAGGTTGGCACTGCTCACCTGAAGGATCGACCTGAACAGTGATCGCTTTCGAAAAGGTTCTCCGGAACACATCAAGGTTTTCCGGTCGCACGCTTAACCCTGCCGCCATGGGATGACCACCCCAACTCTCAAGATAATCCTCGCACTGAGCCAATGCATCGATGATGTTCACCCCTTCGATACTGCGGGCAGATCCCCTGGCCAAATCCCCTTCCAATCCCAGCACAACGGTCGGTACACCAAACTGTCTCGCGATTCGACTGGCTACAATGCCAACCACGCCGGAATGCCATTGGGAATCGTAGAGCACTACAGACTCGTGTGGACTCTTGCGAGAGAGATAACTGATCGCCTGCTCATGCATCTCCCGCTCGGTCGACTGGCGGTCCTGATTGAGCGAATCCAGCTCGTGAGCGAACTTGACACACGCACTGTACTGCTGACAGGTCAGCAGGTTCACGGAAGTCGTTGCATCGGCCATGCGCCCGCCCGCGTTGATTCGCGGACCGATCTTGAAACTCACGTCGCTGACATCGAGATCCTGCCCATAAGGAAGTCCGCACACATCCATCAGCGCCTGAAGCCCCATGTTCTTGCTCTTGCTCATGCGGTGCAGTCCATGACTCACCAATACCCGATTCTCACCCGTCAGTGGGACCAAATCGGTCACCGTACCCAGTGCCACCAGATCGAGTTGATCCTTGAGGCTCAACGCATCAGCGGCCGTATGACCGGAAGACCTCAGGCGCATTAGCAACGCTTGCATGAGCTTGAACGTCAGTGCCACCGTACAAAGCATGATCGCTTCCTGCGCTTCGTCAGGATAGAGGTGCGGATTCACAATAATCGCTTCCGGATGCACTGTTGATCGCACTTGATGGTGGTCGATGATGAGCACATCGAGTCCGTGTTCACGCAGTGCCTCGATTGACTCCCGATCATTGCTGCCACAATCCAGCGTCACGACGAGATCAAAATCCGCCTTATCGTGCAACAGACGCGACTGCACAAGTCCGAGGCTTAGGCCGACTCCATCATCGGATCGCTTGGGGACCGAGTGATGCGGCTCCAAGCCCAATTCCCGCATGACGTTGACAAAGAGGGCGGTGCTGGTCACCCCATCCACATCGTAATCCCCCAGCACAAATACGCGTTCCTGTTTCTGAATTGCCTGGATGAGCCGCTGCACGGCCTTCTCCACACCCGGAATGCTGAAAGGACTGGCCAACTGGGACAAACGGGGCTGAAGAAAGCGTTTCACGGTCTTCAGGGATGCCGTTTGCCGACGCGCCAGGAGCACTGCGGTGGTACGGCTGAGGCCGAACTCCTTCATCAGAAGTTCGGCCCGTTCGTTATCAAAGGCCTTGAGGGTCCAACTCAATCAACCGGACTCCCTCTCATTCTTCAGCGCTTTTGGAAGACGCCTGCCAATCGTATTTGGGAAGAATTTCCCGCTCTTCGACATGCTTGCGATCCCCCTTGTGCCACCAGTAAAAGATCGGGCTGGCAATGAAGATGGAAGAAAAGGTTCCAGTGAGAATGCCCACCATGAACACGAAGGCAAAATCCTTGATCACCCCTGCACCAAAAATGAAGAGAACCAGGGCGGCCAGCAGCGTGGTCAAACTGGTCAGTACGGTGCGGGCGAGCACCCGATTGATTGACATTCGAATCACATCCCAAAGCGATGCATCGGGGTTGAGTCCAAGTTCCTCACGAATGCGGTCAAAGACCACAATGGTATCATTGATTGAATACCCGAGAATCATCAGCACGGCCGCAATCATCGGTGAAGTAAACTGGCCACCGAAAAGTACAAAGATCCCGAGTGTCATGAGAACGTCATGAACCGTCGCAACAACTGCACCGACACCATATCCCACCTCAAAACGCACAGCGACATAGAGCAAAATGCCGATCAGGGCGATGGTGATTGACAGGATCGCCTTGCGCTGGATTTCCCCGCTCACCGATGCACCGATCTGGGTTTCACCCAAAAGTTCAAGTCCACGGTCGGGAAACGCGAGGGACAACGCCTCAAAGTATTCAACACCTCGGTTGGGTTCGGTTTGCACCTTGATCAGGGAGGTGTCGTCCCCAATCAGATTCTGATAGATCGCATTGACCTCACCAAAATTTCCCTTTTGCGCAATATCCTGAAACTCCGCCATGGAAACTTGTTCCTGATATCCCACGGTCAGTTCATCTCCCCCCACAAAGTCGATACCAAAAATATGCTCGTGGTGGAAGACCAGCCACCCGGAACCGAACAGCACGATGCTCCATGAAATCACGAATGCAGGCACTCGCAGCTTGAGAAAATCGATATTCGTCCGACCGATCAGGTTCAAGCCGAGGATGCGCTTTACCTTGATACCATCCACCAGCACATCGAGTACCAGACGACTGATCACCAAGGCGCAAAACATGGAAGCACCAATACCAATCGCCAACGTGACCCCAAATCCCTTCACCGGCCCGGTGCCCAGGTAGATCAAAATCACCGCAGTGATCATCGTGGTAACGTTTGCGTCCACGATGGTGGAAAGTGCCTTGTCAAAACCACCCTTCAATGCAACCGATGGACTCTTGCCCGCCTGGAGTTCTTCGCGAATACGCTCGAAGATGAGAATGTTCGCATCCACGGCCATGCCGATCGTCAATACCAGCGCGGCCACTCCCGGAAGCGTCATGGTGGCACCAAGGCTCGCAAGAATGCCAATGAGGATGATGATATTACAGCTCACTGCGATCACTGCCGCCAGACCTGCCAGCCAGTAATAAAGGATCATGAATCCTACCACAAGTGCAGCACCCAGAAGTGCCGCCTTCACGCTGGCATCTCGTGCATCCTGCGCAAGCGAGGGTCCGACTTCCGACATTTCGGCAACCTCAAGTTCCACCGCCAGCGGATTGTTGAGCACGTTGGCCAGTTCAATCGCCTCGCGCTGCGAAAAGTTGCCCGAAATCACGGCACTGCCGCCACCGATGCGCTCGCGCACAGTCGGAGCACTGTAGAGTTTTCCGTCCAGCACAATTGCCAGCTGTCCGGTGCTTTGGCGTCCAGTCTGACTGTAAATTTCCTGATTTTCCTGTGCAATGCGTCCGGTGAGTTCAGCAAAACGGTCTGCACCTTCCGACGTAAAACTGAGACGAATCTCGTAACCACCTGTCTGGTTCATGGCCGGAAATGCCTGATCCAGAATATCGCCAGTGGCCTCGGGAATCCGCTTGATGAAATAGGGAACAAAGGTGATGTCTCCCGTTGCGGGATCTTCAATCTCCTGCACCATGCGAACATATCCGGGAGGGGAAGATTCGTTGGGATTGTTGGGATTGGGAAATTCGGTGCGGTGGACCAGTTTGAACTCCAGGCGAGCTGGCTTTTTCACAGCGTCAACCACATCTGGATTCTGACGCAGGTCCAGGCCGGGCATTTGTACTTCGATGCGGTTGTCACCCACAGCACGGATGAGCGGTTCCGATACCCCCAAACCATCGATACGGTTGGCCATGATGTCGATTGCCTTGGAAAGTTCCTCCTGGCGAAGGTATGCATCCCCAGACTCCCCGGCAGGCTGACTCATTGCAAGGGTGAACGAAACCCCGCCCTCAAGATCGAGTCCACGCTTCAACTTCCCTTTTGACTTCCCATACAGGTATTTCAGCAAAACCTCGTTGCGGTGACTGAGGTTGCGAATGTCACGCAAATTCACGTGAGGAAAATATTTCGCAAAGTCAGTCTCTTCCTGATCGCCGAGTTGGCGCAGCGCGATGTAAACTGAAGGCACTTCCCCGGCTTCCACCCGCTGTTCGGCGGCATCAAGAATCTGATTAAACTCCTCCTGGTGTGCACTGACGTGCTTCGACAGGTAGGTCGAGAAGTCAATATCATTGAAAGGAAGGAAACTGATGACCGACCAGACCAGTATCGCGAGCGATATGCCTAGTTTCCAAAGCGTTTTTGTTATCATTGAATAGGGTTTTGAATTTGCAAAGGGGATGCTGCGAATCAGGACTTTTTCTCGGTACTGGTGCGCACAATCTTCTGATGCACGTAGGAAGGATTCATCTCAACCTTGGTGTTTTCAGCAATCGACACCACGATCCGGTCATTCTTGACACTGGTAACCTTGCCAAAAATTCCCGATGCAGTCATCACTTCGTCACCTGCCTTAAGTTCCTTCACCATTTTTTCGTGCTCATTCTGCTTCTTGCGTTGAGGTGCAATCAGCAGAAAATACATGCCTCCGAAAAGCAGCACAATGAAACCGATCTGAAACATGGGGTTGGGTTGTGAAGCAGGTGCTCCCTGCTGTGCCAGAAAAATGCTGGACTGTAGAATATCGAATGAACCAATCATAATGTAATAAAAAGCGAAAATTTGAACCCTCCACCGAATCCAAAGTCAAGATTTAAGGAGGAGGGAAGCCAAGTTCTGCAACGATGCAACGCGATTACACCGAACGAGATGCAACAGCCCCTGCCTGGCACTGAGCCAACACTCCCATCCCATTACGAGAGATTTGGGTTCTCTGATTCTCACCCCGTCAAAAAGAAGGGTTGATTTTGCCTTGGCATTACTTCCATGCTCTGAACCGGTCAATCGTATCCCATGAATGCCATGCTCGAAACGTCCCGCGCAGTCAACTACTGGACTCACGACCTGAGTCCCTTTCTGGTTCAATTTCCGGACGCTTGGCCCTGGCCTCTAGGCGGCAACGGTATCCGGTGGTACGGACTAGCCTACATCGCCGGATTTGCCATCGCTTACCTGCTCTTGCTCTGGTATCACCGAAAAAAGCAGTCTCCCTACGGAGCCGCAAGCGTGGCAGATCTCGCAACCTATCTGATTCTCGGAGTGATGATTGGAGGGCGATTGGGGTTCATGCTGTTTTACGACTTCGAGTTATGGCTGCACGAACCGCTTTCGATTTTCCAAATCTGGCGCGGCGGCATGTCCAGCCACGGTGGAATGATCGGGGTCACCATTGCGGCGATTCTCTTTGCACGCCAACGCCAACAGAGCGCCTGGCAAATCGGAGACCTGATTGTGACCATCACTCCACCTGGACTCATGCTCGGACGGCTTGCCAATTTCATGAACGGCGAACTCTGGGGTAACCCCACAACGGTGCCATGGGCGGTGATTTTTCCTGAGGCTGATGGATTGCCCCGACATCCCTCCCAGCTCTATCAGGCCGCTACTGAGGGGCTACTGCTGTTCTGCTACATCCAGCTGCGATTCTGGGGCAAATTGGGTCCTCGCCCGCTTCCTGGGCAATTGATCGGGGAATTTCTCATCGCCTATTCAATAGTGCGCATTGGCTGCGAGTTTTTCCGCGAGCCGGATGCCTCGCTGATCCTGGGATTTTCCCGAGGTCAGTTCTATTCCATCGGAACCCTGATCGCAGGAGTGATCGTCATCGGCGTTCTTGTCATCCGCAAGCGATCAATCTCCGGTCAGTAGCCGCGCTGTCCTGCAGCAATGGGACGCTCAATGGGGTTCCACCCCCTCTCTCAGTCGCGGCTTTGACAGAGCAGGATGGGGATGCGACAGTCCCGAATAATGGATTTTCCAATGGGTGTACCCAACCCGTGAAACAAGTGACCACCCCGACTCGCACCAATGACAAGGAGATCTGCCCGGATTCGTTGAACAGCCTCAATGACCGTTTCATCTTTCGAACCCTGGAGTTTCTCAATCAGAACCTCGGCACCTGCCCGCTGCAACCCCGGAACACTGGCTTCGATTTCACCCGGAATCCCATCTTCGAAGGTGTGCATCAGGTGAACCTGAAGGCCAGTCGGATCGAGATCACGCTGAAACACATCCATTACAAATCTCCATTTCTGGTCATCGGCGAGCACACAGGCAACCTTACGAATGGGTTCCCATCGGCGTGATGAAAGCAGACAGGGTACCTGTGCATGCCGGAGAAAACGTCCCAGGTTTGCACCAAGGTGCTCCTGATCGTAGGAGAAACTGTCACCACGCTTGCCAAAAACCACATGAGAATAGCCTACTCCGCTGGGGTTCAATGCTTCCGAGGGACGTCCTCGCCCGACGACAAAATCAAATCGGTCCCGCCACGGGGTTTCCTGAAGCACCTGCTTCACACGTCGTTCCAACTCTTCCAGGAGATCCTGCTCCTGTTTGTGGATCTCACTGAACAATCCATTGCAAGGTTGCAAACCGATTCCAGCACCCAGCTCATTCACCACAGGAACTTGATACTTCGAAACATCCGCAATATGAGTCACGATCAGGCGCTGAGCACCCACCCTGTCTCCCAGCCAGACAGCATGCATGAGCGACGGTTCAGTGTAGTCGGACCCATCAACACAAACCAGGATGTTCGCAGCTTTGGAACTCGGCGGTTTCACAACAGGACGGGATTCGGCAGGGTTCTCAGAAGTGGGTGTTTGCGGGCACGATTGCGTCCTTCGCAACCATCAGAATGCCATCGCGAATGGTGATCCCATTCGGATATTGCCCATCATCTTTCCCCTCAGGACTCAATATCACATTATCCCCCAGTCGCGCATTTTTGTCGATGATCGCATTCGTGATCACACAGTTGTTGCCAACCCCCAGCCGAGGAATTCCGCGCACAGCCTTGCCTTCATAATCCGACTCGTCTTCATAGCTGTCATTGCCCATCATCACAACATTGGTGAACTTCACATTCTCCCCCACAATACTGCGAACACCGACTACACTGCGCCGAATCTCTGCACCACGGATGATGCAACCGTCTGCAATCATGGCTCGGTCCACAGTGCTGTTGATGATCACCGATGCAGGCAAAAACCGCGCACGTGTGAAAATGCGGTCATGCGGATCAAAAAAATCGAAAGGCGGATTTTCATCCGTAAGCTTGAGATTTGCCTCAAAAAACGCCGCTACAGTTCCGATGTCTTCCCAGTACCCATCAAAGATGAAACTCCGCAGTTTTTTCTTCCCCAACAGATCCGGGATGATTTCCTTCCCAAAATCCGTGTGCTCCGAGTCGAGTGCATCGATCAATACCGGAGCATTGAAGAGATAGATCCCCATTGAGGCCAGGCAAGCGCGCTCGGATGAATCCCGACCCACGGTTTGCAGTAATTTCTGGCTTACGAGATACTCATTGATCACTGCAGGATCGGTCGGTTTTTCGACAAATGAACTGATGCTGAAATCATCGTTCGATTTCATCAGGCCAAACCCCGATACTTCTGCTTCGGGAATCGGAGTTGCTGCGATCGTCGCATCCGCACCACATGCGCGGTGGTGTTCGATCAATTCGCGAAAATCCATGCGGTAGAGCTGGTCACCGGATAGAATCAGGATCAGGTCCTTCTTGCCCGCACCAAAGTGGATCAGATTCTGTCGCACCGCATCAGCTGTCCCTTGATACCAGTTGTCCCCCTTTTCCGTTTGCTCTGCCGACAGGATGTCCACCAAACCACCGCTAAACGGATCAAAGGAGTAGGTCGCCTGAATGTGACGGTGCAGCGAAGCCGTATTAAACTGCGTCAACACGTAAATTTCATTCAGTCCCGAGTTCAGGCAATTGCTGATCGGTATATCCACCAACCGGTATTTCCCGGCAAGCGGCACCGCAGGTTTACAACGGGGCTGGGTGAGAGGGTATAGCCGCGTGCCACGTCCGCCTCCAAGAACGATACTGATGATGCGAGATCTCATATTGGGATAATTGGGTTGATGGGTTTAAAGGAACCTCGGGGACCGCTGCCAACACCCGGCAGCCACATTCAAGCATGGGTCAAGCCTGGCAAATCTTCAACCCATTTTGTCGCGTTTGCAGTAACAATTGCTCTTCCGTTCCCCTCTTTCACATCTGGTGATTACGACACGGGGCAACGCCCTTCATCAACTTCATGTTCCACAGGGGCAAACAGTCCATTTATTCACAAAAATAGATTGCTTTAAACAAATGACAGGCAAAGAGTTAATGTCGTTCTTGACATTTTGCAATGCTACGACATTAGTGAACAACAAGCGGCAGAGCGACAGTGACGCTGCCATTCTTTTTTGGTCTCACCCGATTTCCCTACAATGCGCTTCGATCGACTCATTTCCCAAAACCGAATCATCGACATCAAATCCAAAGATTTGAGGGGAGCATTTACCGAGCTGATCGAGTCTTTCAACATACAGGAGTCCAAAACACTCACGAAGCGGCGCATCTTGAACGATCTGCTCGACCGCGAAAAAACACGCACCACCTATCTCGGTGATGGCGTCGCGATTCCCTACGCCCGCATTAACTGGACGCGCGGTTACGGCGTGGCAATCGGACGCTGTGCGGAGGGTCTCAGCCATGACAGTCCCAGTGAGTATGGAAAAGTCCGCATCATCGTACTCCTTCTCGTGCATGAAAAAGCGCGCAACTATGTGCGCGTTCTCTCAGACTTTGCCCAGATCATCCGAGAGGAATCCATCATCGATTCCCTGCTTTTTGCAGATTCGCTTCAGGAATTCCGCAAGGTCGTCAAACAAGTTTTCAGCGGAGTCACCAAACACCCGCAGATCGAATACTCGCGCATCAACCGCAACATCATGAAAGAAGCGGAAAAGATAGCGCAAATGTCACAGTGCACCTCGATCATGATTTTTGGAGATACCTTCAGTTCTTCCTTTTTTGAATTGGGTGTCGATATCAAGGGCCTCAAAACCGTGCTGATCTCACCCGGAAAATCCGACTACTCGGGAAATCTGCCAAAGATGGACCATATCATCCCCCTGAGAAGCTACTCCAATACCCGGCTTTCCCAGATGCGCAGTGCATTCATTATCGCGCTCGGAAAGGGTGTATTCAACACAGAGGAGGTCGTTTGCTGTGTTGGAGGAGTTCCTAAGAGCAATCTGCTCGATACCATCATTGTTGTGGATGTGGACAAGGAGTTTCAGACACTCATTCCAGGCAAGAGCAATGTGATCCCTCCCGGCGTACAGGTCGAGGTGCTTGAGCGCGTTCTCACCATCGCCACCGAATTGTCCATGGAAGGACGGGAGGGCAAACCTGTTGGCGCGCTATTTGTCATCGGGGATTCAGAGGTGGTCATGGAGCACGCTCAGCCCTTACTGCTCAATCCCTTTTTCGGCTACAGCGAAGACGAACGCAATGTGCTCAATCCGTTTATGGATGAAACCGTCAAGGAGCTTTCCAGTATTGATGGCGCCTTTGTGATTCGCGGAAATGGTGTGCTTGAATCCGCAGGCAGTTTACTGCGACCCACCAAATACCCGCAGAATCTGCCGAGCGGCCTCGGGTCACGCCATGCGGCTGCAGCCGGGATCACGCTCAGCTTCAAGTGTGTCGCGATCGTTGTGTCCTCAAGCACGGGTCACGTCAGTCTGTTCAGTGGCGGTGACATGATCACGCTCACTGAAAAGAAGATCGGAGGCAATTTTTAGATTGAAGTGAACTTGCGATCCCGCTTTTCTCGTTCCTTTTAACCAGAACACAACGATGCCAAGAGAACATGTCATTTTGGAATGCACTGAAGCGCGTGCCGAGGGAAAACCTCCCTCACGCTACATGAGCACCCGCAACAAAAAGCTGACGCCAAACCGGGTCGAAAAGAAGAAATACAACCCGCACCTGCGTCGCCACACGGTGCACAAGGAGATTAAATAACCCGCATTGCGGTTTCTCCACCCTCTCCGATTTTCAGATGAAAGGGCTCGGTTGTCTGCTGATCGATCTGCAGGATTGTTTTCTGAAAGCAATGCCGGATCGCTTCGAACTGACGAACCGGGCTGCTTTCGTTTTGCAGGCCTGCAAACTGCTCGAGATTCCCGTCTATCTATCGGAACAAGTTCCGGAAAAACTGGGCGGTACTTCTGAAGAACTGCTGCGCCACGCACCTGATGCGTATGTCTTTGCAAAGCAAACCTTCTCCTCGTGGACGGATGCAGGCTTTCAGGAGCGCCTTCAGTCCGACGAAATCTCTCATTTGCTGATCGGTGGGATCGAAACACCGATCTGCGTCTACCAGACAGTCATTGCTGCCAGGGCCGATGACATGCCCGTCACCCTGCTTAGTGATGTGATTTCCTGCCGACGCCCACAGGACGCCGCCCCTGTGATCCACACACTGGAACAGCACCATACGCTGCACCTCCCTAGCGAAACCCTGTTTTATTCAATACTGGCGCAGGCCAGCCATCCCGCATTTCGGGAATTTACGAAACTGGTCAAACAATACCAGTAACGAGTCTACCTGCAGAAGGCGCGTTTTGGGGTTTCGCGTCTCCACAGGATACGTTGAGACTCACATCAGCACATTCGTGTCAATAACCGCGCTTCTGTACCTTTTCGAAGTCGGCCTTGACCATGATTTCGCATAGGCGTTCCGCCTTGGTCTCGGCTACCCAGCCCAGTTTTTCCCTCGCCTTACTCGGGTTTCCCAGCAGTTGCTCCACTTCAGTCGGACGGAAATAGGAGGGACTGACCTGCACACGCAGTTTTCCGGTTGCCCGGTCGTAACCTTTTTCCTCCACTCCGCTGCCACGAAACTCAAGATCGATGCCGACGTGCTTGAAGGACCATCGCACAAAATCACGAACGGTGTGCATTTCTCCTGTCGCCAGCACAAAATCCTCCGGCGTATCATGCTGCAAAATCCGCCACATGCCCTCCGTATACTCTGGCGCGTAACCCCAGTCGCGCTGAGCGTCCAGATTGCCAAGCACCAGGGTTTCCTGTTTTCCCAAAGCAATGCGCGCAGCGGCACGTGTGATTTTGCGTGTGACAAAGGTTTCACCCCGACGTGGGGACTCGTGGTTGAAGAGGATCCCATTGACGGCATAGATGCCATAGGCTTCACGGTAATTGACAATGATCCAGTATCCGTAGAGCTTGGCTACCGCATAGGGAGAACGAGGGTAAAACGGAGTGGTTTCAGACTGCGGCACCTCCTGCACCTTTCCATAAAGTTCTGAAGTTGATGCCTGATACAGTCGTGTTTTTGATTTCAATCCAGTCTCCTTGATCGCATCCAAAAACCGCAGCGTGCCAATCGCATCAACCTCGGCCGTGTACTCCGGCACCTCAAACGACACCTTGACGTGACTCTGTGCGCCCAGATTGTAGATTTCGTCAGGCCCAATGTTTTCGAGCAGACGGTTCAGATTGCTCGAATCCGTTAAATCACCGTAGTGCAGGAAGAGCTTCGATCCATGGATCTCCGGGTTGTTGTAGAGGTGATCGATGCGCCCGGTATTGAAAGAACTTGATCGCCGGATCATGCCATGCACGACATACCCTTTTTCAATGAGCTGTTCAGCGAGGTAGGAACCATCCTGCCCGGTGATACCTGTGATAAGTGCGGTTTTCATATAGTTTAGTTAGTTGGATGGGAGAGGTTGAACGTGAGTCCAATCAGGTCCGAACAAGTTGAAGACGAAGGCATTTTTCAATCCCCCTTGGATTCAAGAAATTTCTGCATGATCGGTAGAAGCATTTTTGCCTGCTTCTGCCATGATCGCAGGCGCTTGAGCCGATCTTCCATGATGTCAGGGACCTCATCGGCAGAGGCTGCTACCAACTGTTCCAGATTGTGCAGTCGGTCTTCACCGCTTTCCAGATGTGGATAAATCTGATCCCTGAGGAAGCCTGAAACCAGACGCTTGAGGCTCACCTCCGGAAAGAAATGTTCCCGACGGTCTCCAGGCACAAAAGCCAAACGAACCGCACCCGCTTTACGCAAAAAATTCAGCCCCTGGCTGACTGTGCCTTTGCTCATACCCAGTCGTAGCATGATGGTATCCAGATGCACAGGGTCCTTCTGGCAAAACATAAACCCATAGATCGCACCCACCGATTTGCGGAACCCAAAAAGGTTGGCAACGCTGGTAAACAGCATGACCATCTCGCCCTCCCACGGTTGGATCGCAGGAGTATAAGGTGCATCGTCAATGTCGGTTCCGTTCATTCACAAAAGTAGAGTCAACCCAACCACAGCTGTTCATTTCGGTCAATAAGTTTTGAACAATCTGTGATTTACCGCAATCCCGCGATACACACCTCCAGTCAAAGCTTCAGATAGTGACCCGGAGATACCAGCAACTCCAGAAACGATGCTGCCTCCAGCGCCTGAACCCGCTGTTTGAGCAACTCCGGAGTGTCACTTTTGTCAACTGCACAGCGCTTCTGGATCAAAACCGGCCCACCATCGACTTCTTCGTTGACGAGATGAACACTGCATCCCGTTTCGGCGTCACCTGCGGACAGAACCGCCTCGTGAATCTGTATATCCATCATACCCGCATATTTGGGAAGCAGGGATGGGTGCACATTCACAACCCTGCCCTGCCACTGCTGCACAAACCACGGACTTAGGATGCGCATGTAACCAATCAAGAGGATGAAATCCATGGAGCGTTCTTCCATTTGCGCAGACACCTCGCGGTCATAGTCCTCCCGATCCCTGCCTTGCACGGGCAGCCAAAGCGTCTCAATCCCTGCATCCCGCCCTTTGTCCAATATCCCGGCAGATTTTCTGTTGGAGAACACCAACTCGGGACTGCATTGCAACCTTCCTTGCTTCCATGCAGCCAGAATCGGGACCAGTGACGATCCTCGGGTTGAACCCATGATCGCAAATCGAGGCAGGTTATTATTCATCGTTCATTCTGTTGTGTTGCATTCCCCTTCAACGACAGTTGCAAAATCGCTCAATCGTCAAGGTCCATCTCCCATTCTTCCAAGCTTCCCGATCCCGCAAGTTCCTGATCCAGAAAATCCTGCAGGATCAGTGCAGCTGCACTTGAATCGAGTTTTCCTGAGCGCCGTTGCTCCCGCTTCACCTTTTCGGACCATGCCTGTCCCGCAACCTGCGACGTCAATCGCTCATCCACCCGATGCACCGGCAACTGGGGGAACTGCTCCTTAAAGCTGGCAATGAACGCATCAACCTCCTTTGCCTTAAACCCCACCGATCCATCCATGTTGTAGGGATACCCCACCACGACAGTGTCGATGCGCCTTTGAGCGATGAGCTGCGCAAGCTTTTCCCATTTGGCTTCGCCAGTCGCGTCGGTGATTGCAGGCAGTGGCGTTGCAATGCCAATTTCATCGCCGTAACTCAGCCCCCAGCGTTTGCTTCCCCAATCGATTCCCAGACATCGCATCGCCACCCCTTTCGACGTTCGGCTTCTTCAAAGAAATCCGCGCGTGGAGTCACACTCGCCCAGAGCCTTCACAATGCCCTTGATCTCCTGTGCTTTGCTGCGGTGACACACGAGAGTTGCATCCTCCGTGTGCACGACGATGAGGTCATCCACCCCCAGCAGCGCAGTGATGCGTTTGCCGTCGTTATACACGATATTGTTTGAAGCCTGCTGCACGACTCCCAGCCCCGACAGGAGATTACCCTCGCCATCCTTCGCTCCATGGCGCTCGATGGCTGGCCATTCCCCCACATCATCCCAGTCAAAGGTGGATTGGATCGTGACGACATTCTTCGCCTTTTCCATCACCGCAAAATCGATGGAGATTTTTTCAAGAGTCGGATAAGTCGCCCCTAGCAACTCACTGAGTTCCCTACCGCCCCGAAGTCCTTGAGAAATGCTGTTCACTCCTTCAAGTAAAGCGGGATGGTGCAACTGAAAAGCCTCCGTAATGCTCTCCACGCTCCATACAAACATGCCAGCATTCCAGAAATACTCTCCACTGTGCACATATTCTCTGGCGCGTTCGATTGACGGTTTTTCCACAAACCGTTTCACATCATAGATCCCTTTACCCTCCTGACCGGGCCGCTCCGTTCCGCGATGAATGTAACCGTAGCCCGTCGCGGCATGCGTAGGGGTGATGCCGATGGTAACAAGCACCTTTTGACTCCGAGCCACTTCAAATCCCGAGCGAAGGCATGCTTGAAATTTCTCTGCGTCGTGAATCACATGATCCGCAGGAAGCAACGCAAACACCGCCTTGGGGTTGCGATGACGCACCAGTGCCATGGCCAGACCCACGGCGGGAGCAGTGTCCCTCCCGACTGGCTCGGCAACCACATTATCCGGCGGCAGGTCCGGGCACATTTCACGAATCGCGCTCTGCTGGCTGACATTCGTGATGATCAGAATGTGCTCCCTCGGAACCAAATCTCCAATGCGATCCAGAGTTTGGCGCAGCATCGGACTGGACCCAACGATGGGGAGCAGGTGCTTGGGCCGCTCGAGTCGGCTTTCGGGCCAAAACCGCTCGCCTTTACCTCCCGCCATTATGACAATGAATTGATCCTGCATGTCTACTGATTGCTACTATTGCGTGCTCCAAGGTCAACCCGGAATCCCATGATCAGGCAAATGCTTGCACGATGCAAACAACGGTCTCACACGATCTCCCAAACCGACTGCAACTCCACCGTTGAACCTGCCGGAAGTCCGGATACTGAAACTGCGGTTCGACTGTGGCGCCCCTTGTCTTCAAATACTTCCACAAACAGGTCCGATGCACCATTGATGACCGCAGGAGACTGAGAAAATCCATACACCCCCCAGACAAATCCGGCCAATGATACCATCTGCTTCACCCGGTCGAGTGAGCCTGCGGCTTTTTTGAGAATGGCAAGCTGATTGATCGCACATAGGCGCGCAGCCTCCACTGCTTCCTCTACCGTACGCTCGGCACCTACAGCACCTGTGTAGACCATGGCTCCGTCACGCATACAAATCGATCCCGCTAGGAATATCAGATTTCCGCTGATGCGGAAGGGCAGGTAATTGCCTACGGGGTCCGGTGCGACGGGCAGCGTCAGGTTGAGCGATGCAAGGCGGTTTTCAATGATGGAATCTTGATTCATGATGCAAGGGTAAGGGATTTCATTCAGATTTCATACCCGGTTCGCAGAATTCACAGCGTTCGAGTTTGGTAAAGGAATCCCAGATTAGTATTTCCAAATCCGGGAATTCGATGCATCATGAAACGCAAACCATGTCCGTTCAACAACTCATTCTTCGCGCAAACCGCTACCTGGCTGCATCCCTGCTCGAAAAACGACTCATTACCAGTGCAGATGTTGAGCGGGCCAATTCACGACTGCTTACCCTGCTTCAATCGCAGAGTAACCAGCGCATCTCGGTGCTCAGCATTCTGATCTATGACCTTCAGGCACTGGATGAAGACAGTCTCATCCGATACCTCGTTGAAAACCATCAGGTGGGACTCATGAATCTCGGACATTTTCGTATCGAGCAAGCTCCGCTTGACGACGTTTCCTTCGAAGAATGCAGTGCAACCATGAGCATTCCGTTCGACCGCATCGGAAATGCCGTATGCATCGCTACCTGTTACTTTCTCAGCAAACCCGTCATCGACTATTGGGAAAATCGATTTGACAAAGTTCTATGGTATACAACCTCCGTCGCGTCGCTGACCAACGCACTCGATCAGATTCCAAGGACGCAACCCGAATCGGATACTGGTGTCGACATGGAGTCGAATCCTGGTTAAGTTCCACACAACTTGTCCGATTAACAAAATGATCAATCCATCAAACTCAATTTCCCATGCCCAGCAAAATTCTCATTGTCGATGACGACGACGATTTCCGGGGACTGCTCACCGATGTGTTCTCCCAGGCCGGATATGATGTGACCGCCGTCAACAATCCTCACCAGGCCATCACTACCTTTTGCGAGCAGCCTTTCGACGCAGTGGTCACCGACCACAACATGCCCGAAATGACCGGAGAGGATCTGATCAAACAAATCCGCGAACACGAACCCAACATCCCGGTCATTCTCGTCTCCGGATACCTGAATCAGGATCTCATTCAGAACCTGAAAAACGTGAACACGGAGATCTTCCATAAACCGCTCAATGTGATTTCACTGTTGCGTAAAACTGAAGAGAAACTCAATGTCTCAGCCAAGTCTTAACCCTTGGTGAACACATGAACCATCGCATCCTTATCGTCGACGACGACGACGACTTTCGCTCGCTCCTGTCCGATTTGTACACGCAGGCGGAATATCAGGTCAAATCCGTCGGAAACCCGCTGGATGCGCTCCGTGTGCTTTCAGAAGAGACTTTTTCCCTCTGCGTAACAGATCAGAGCATGCCCGACCTCAAAGGCATCGACTTCATCGAACGATGCCGGGAATCCCGCCCGACGCTTCCCATCATCATGGTGTCAGCCTACCTGAGCGAAGATGTGGTCGCACGCCTGCGCACACACCGCGTCGAGGTTTTCCACAAGCCGCTCAACATCATGTCCCTGTTGCGCAAAACCTCCGAACTCATCAAGAATGCGCACGAGGATGCAAGGGATCCTGCAGATTCTCATACTGGAAGCATGTTTTCGGAAGAAGACAGCAATTCCTCGGTCAAAGCCCCAATCTCTTTATCCAGTCGGTTGCGCTCGTTTCCATTCAAATCCGATGCCAGCAAACGACTCAAAAAGGAAATTGAAGGCATCGGATCTGAAATGCCAAACATGGTATTGGTTGCCGACGAGGGAACCCACTTTGACAAAATCTGCGAAGACATTTCGACAGTGGTGGATACCGAAAACCACCACTTCATGCGCTTCACAAACAAGAAGATCAATGTCTTCGACCTCTCCAAGGCGATCACGGATGTTCCCCAGAACAAGACTCTGGTCTTTGCCCTGACGGAAGCTCAGCACATGGGCTTGGCACACAAGCAGGCACTGATGAAGTTGCACAAGCGGACCGGACCTTTTGTCGACGTCAGCAATGCGATCAAATTCATCTTCTGCCTGAATGAAGATCTCGATACCCAGTTTGCACGAGGAGCCATTGATCAGGATTTCTACCTGATCATGGGTCAGAAGGAGATTTACATCCCGCGCCTCGAGCTGTGTCGTGAGGACTTGCCTGACCTTGCCAAGGGAATCGCACGTGAGTTATGTGACCGTCACGCCAGTGCGGAAAGTTTCGGCGGATTTAGTGCTGATGCGACAGAATTGCTCATGCAAACCGAATGGCCACACAACTACGCCTCGCTCGAGGCTGTGGTGGCGAAGGCACTCAAGCTTGCCCAGGGATCAACGATCACACGGGATCACCTTGAAAAAGCTATTGCGGCACCGGAAGCACCCCAGCACTCAGAGTTCTCGGACATCCAACCCGTTGTTGCGAATATCCCATCCGATCCAGCCGGTGCAACATCCTCCGGCAAGGACGCTGAGCGTCTGTCTGAATCGGTGGATTCTTCACGTGAATCCGCCCTCTCCTCAACCCGACCTTCACCCCGTCCCACACCGACCAAGCTGGGCGAACCCATGATTCAAAGCTTCACCATGCTCGAGCACGAAGAATCGCTCGCGCGTTCCATCCTCTCAGCGCTCTCACAGCGCTAGAGCATTTGTGCAGGTTAATCGCTACGGAAATCTGGAGCATCCAACGCTGCCCAAGCGCATACAACTCCGGGATTAACCGGGCACCCGCCCTACTCGCTGTCGGATGCGGCTTCTTCGGCAGTTTGCCCCGAACGCGCTTCTGTCGGAAGGTTGCGGAAGAATCGCCTTGGATCGAGCAATTCGCGCTTGCGATTGAGGTAGTAGCCCATTTTGTCGGGATCCTCTGGATTGACAACGTCAATGCGTGCCGGACGTCCCGACAGGGGTTGGTTGGGGTTGAAACTGTTCACAACGAACTGATTTCCAACCACAGAAAACGTTTCCTTGACTCCATTTTCCCAATAAATCGAAGCACCATCCGATCCTGGATACCACGTGCCGCTTACACGTCCATAACGGTTGGTCCACGCACGACCAAAACGCTTGAGTTCGATACGGCTGTCCTCGGATGCAGCAGCCCCCACTAACCATGTTCCCCGGAAGAATTTTTTCACCACACTGGTTTGACGCAACACAATGATAGGCATCCGAGTCACATAGTCCGTGCGAAACTCGGTGGCCCACGCTTCGGGTAGATCGTCCTTTCCAATCGGCAAAATGCGACTGGTGTATCCTTTGGCCTCTTCCAGAATATCCCCCGCACGATAGGCAGTCTGCTCAATCCGACGGCCATTGGTCTCAATGTTCGTCATTCCACCATCGTTCCAGTAGATTTGCAGCTTCTCACCGTCTTTTTTCCAAAATCCTACAACATCGGTAAAACCCTCAAACTCATCCTTCATACCCGAAAAGCTGTGGCTAGTTCCCGCTGTGCGGTCTTCGTTAATCTGCAGATAAAACTTTTCGCCTGTGATAAGTTCGCCTTCCCACGCACCGAAGTAGCCTGAACGTTCCTCGTCTTCCTCAGCCGCCTTAGGATCGACGGTCAGGGCTCCGACTGCTTGCCTTTCCACCCGTTTGGCCAGCGAAACGGCCTCACCCGGTTCCACCTTGTGACCAGGAGCCATGATTGCGCGAACATCGGCAATACCAGGTTCAATTTCACCCACACTGAACTTCACGTCATTCTCAAACGTCAACTCAAGCCCCGTAGCAATTTGCTGCACGCTTCCCTCGTGAATGGTGGTATCAATCCCCTTCTCCAGAAAGTAAGTCGCACTGTTATCTGATTTTATCCGGAAAAATACGCCTCCGAGTTCAGGGTGTTCAAACCTCCACATCCCTTCCATTTCTGCATAAAGGGCGACAACACTGGTGGCAATAACAGATAAGATCAGCGAAAAACGGCGAAATTTGGGACAGATGAGCATAGCAAAGTTGGAAATGTGCAAACCTGAAAAGTCGATTCAGACTTGCCAATAATCTACTCGAATCGGGTTAGGCGGGTAAAGTCGATGGGAGCATAACTTATGTGTCCTTCCTTGAGACAATTCAAGTCCGTTTTCATTCGGGAATCCATGTTTTCTCCCAATTGGTACCGAAATTCAAAGACATTTGCCACCCCCCCTACTGCTTGGAAAAGCCCCGCAGCACGGGTCAATGCAACAAATGACCGCTGCACAGCGGTTGCTTCACTGGAATCCGGCGGAAAGTTGTAATTGTGCACCACGACGCGTTCTGGGTGATGCCTGTGTTCCTGCATCGCAGCATCGAGAAATCCGGCGATGCGCGCCCCATCAGTAAATAAACTGCAGCTCAAAGCTTCCGGTATTTCACTGCGATCCATCTGAATCGCTTCAAACCATTCTTTCGGCAACGATTTACTCAACGCGACAGCAGGTTTTCCCATTAGCGCCGCCTCGAGTGCAGCACCCACCGTTCCAGAACTGAGTACCGTGGCGAGCGATGCATTGTATCCGATGTTGATTCCAGATACGACCCCATCGATCTGCTCAGCATCAAACAGATTTCCAAGTGCAAGATTCACACAATCTGCAGGAGTTCCATGCACGGCCCAGGCCGGATGTCCCATGACCTCAGTCACTTCAACTTTCAAAGTCGCACGCCGACTGATTGCTTTTCCAATCCAGCTCTGCTCTGCGGCAGGAGCAACCACCCGAATCTCACAGCTGGCACTTAGCGCATTCACCACAACGGAAAGCAGGGGCGAGTCGATGCCATCGTCGTTGGTGATCAGCACCGTCGGCTTAGCTCCAGCTTTCACGTTGAGCAACTCCGGTTCAGGGGAAGAGCGGTTTCTTCAGCCGTCGCTTTTTTCACCTGATCATGTCGCTTGTGGCGGGCACCAAGGTGCCGCTCATTTCGTTCACGCGCGAGTTTCATCTGCAAATTGCGCTGACTCAGTCGCTCCCGTTTTTCGGATGTGATCTTGTCATGGCAATACGGACAAGACAAGCCCTCCGCATAGTGCGGCGAACGCAGATCATCCGGACTCAGAGGCATGCGACAGGCGTGACACATGGAGTAGCTTCCCGGCTCCAGGTCGTGATTGACGGTAACGCGCTCATCAAACACGAAGCATTCCCCCTTCCAGAGACTCTCCGATGCCGGAACCTGATGCAGATACTCCAAAATGCCTCCCTCCAGGTGGTAAACTTCCTTGAATCCCTTTTCCAAGAGAAATGAGGTCGCCTTTTCACAACGGATGCCACCCGTACAGAACATGGCCACTTTTGGAGTTTTATCGGGGTCTAGATGTTCCTTTACGTATTTGGGAAACTCGCGAAAACTTTGCGTTTTGGGGTTGAGCGCTCCCTCAAAAGTTCCCACCGCGTATTCATAGTCGTTTCGCGTATCCACGAGTACCACATCCTGCTGCCGGATGAGATCGTTCCACTCATCCGGTTTCACGTAGGTTCCCACCTTACGACTGGGATCCACGCCCTCCACTCCAAGTGTGACGATTTCACGTTTCAGGCGGACCTTCATTCGATGAAACGGACGAAAGGGAGCCTCGGCCACCTTGAAGGGCAAGGTTTCGATTCCAAGACATGAAGCCAGAAAATGCAGCAGGGCTTCCACCTCTTGCTCCGGACCGGACACCGTTCCATTGACCCCCTCCCGGGCCACCAAAATGGTGCCCAGCACAGAACGGGACTCCAGAAACGATTCCAGCTGCTGCTTCAGTTCGGCTGGGTCAGACACGGGAATAAATTTGTAAAATGCGGAGACGCGAAACGTCCCATCTTCAGGCCGGTGTTCCATGACGATGTGTATCAAAATGATCAGATGAGGCACACATCAATACAGGTCTGCCTCAAAGCACTACCCATAGTCATCGCCAAATCAGATTCAAGATATTCCAGTGCCCTGCCAAAAACCGAAACCCAAAACCAGAACAAATCCCCATAGGCATTTTTTTCCGAACACCCGCTCAATAAGAATATTTTTCATTGATTATCAACATCTTACAACTCCGGCATCCCCTTTGCTTAGCCCATGCGATCATGGCTGTGGTATCGCAACATTCCAACAAGACTGTTCAATGGGCAAAATTTGCAGCAGTAATCAATGTACGCCGACTGGCAGCTGCTGCCTGCATTGCTCTCACCGCCTGCATACTCCTGTTTCCCACAGGACTTGAAGCTCAAACCCAGCCAGCTTCCGCAACACCGGGAATCAATGTCACGCTTTCGGGTGTCGATGGCGAAGGAGACCTTGGCATCGCGATCCAAATTGTCTTTCTGATGACGTTGCTGACGCTTGCCCCTTCGATCCTGATGCTGATGACCGCGTTCACCCGCATCCTGATTGTCCTGGGATTTGTCCGTAATGCCATCGGCGTGCAGTCTGCCCCTTCGAATCAGATCATCATCGGCATTGCACTATTCCTTACGCTCTTTGTCATGGCGCCCATCCTCGACCGCATCAATGAGGACGCCTTACAACCCTATCTGGAGGAAAGCATTACCTCCACTGAAGCAATCAACGCAGCCACAGGCCACCTGAAGAGCTTCATGCTCGCCCAGACACGCCAAAGCGACATCGAGTTTTTCCTCGGACTATCCGGTATGGGTCCCACCCGTGTGGAGGAGGTACCGATGAAAGTCATGATCCCTTCATTCATTATCAGTGAACTTCGCACTGCCTTTCAGATGGGATTTCTCATCTACCTCCCCTTTGTGCTGATTGATTTCCTGGTCGCCACGACCCTCATGTCCATGGGCATGATGATGATGCCACCGGTCATCGTCTCCCTCCCCTTCAAGATTCTGCTCTTTGTGGTCGTGGATGGGTGGTATCTCGTGATCCGCTCTCTCGCTCAAAGCTTCACCCTGTAGTTCACATCCAACATCACGCATCCCATGAACCCTGAACTCACTCTCGAACTGCTGCACCATTTCATTCGAACAGCCCTGTTGCTGAGTGCACCCTTCCTGGGAACCGCAATCCTCATCGGCACTGGGGTCAGCCTGCTGCAATCCGTCACCAGCATCCAGGAACAAACCATTCCCTTTGTTGCAAAATTGTTTTCCGTCGGCGTGATGTTCCTGATCGCATCACCATGGCTGCTGCGAAGCCTCGTCGAGTTCACCGCGAGTCTCTACAACCAATTTCCGCTCATGGCACAATGAACCTCACGCTGCCATACATCCTGACGTTCTTCCTTGCGTCACTGCGACTCGGTGCCCTGCTGATGATGATTCCGGCGATGGGCGGCAACTTTGTACCCATGCAGATTCGCATCGCACTGGTCTTTGCCATCACGGTGCTCATGATTCCCGCCATTGAGGTCGTCGGCCTGCAAAACAACATCAACATCTGGGAATTATCATTCTGGGCCGTTGGAGAATTGCTGCTCGGCTTTTTCATGGGCATTTGCGTGCGGGCACTGTTTGCCATCATGGAGGTTGCGGGTCACCTGATCTCGCAGGAAATCGGCTTGATGATGGCTGAACAATTTGACCCTGCCAGTGGAGCCAACTCCAACTTGATCGGTGTGCTGCTCTTTTACTTCACGACCATCCTCTTTTTCATCATCGGGGGACACCTTCAGGTCATTCAGTCCCTGGCCACCAGCTTTCAAATCGTGCCCATCATCAAAAACGACTGGGAAGTGAGCAACTTTCAAACCGTAGCCTCCGTGCTCGGGCAGGTATTCTCGCTCGCCGTATCGATCGCAGCACCGTTCATCGCTGTGAACTTCATCATCACCCTGGGGTTTGGCGTTCTGGGAAAGGTGGCTCCCAAAATCAATGTGATGCTGCTGTCGTTCTCATTCCGCATCGTCGGCGGCATGCTTATCTTCTTCATTACCGCCAATCTCATTTTCAACTTCCTGCTGCACTACAGCGAAGAAGTTCCAGCCAGCATGCTCGAATTCCTCCTTCGCTAACCCATTAACGACATCATGGCTGATACCGACAAAGATCAAAAAACCGAGGATCCAACCTCCAAACGTCTCAGTGAAGCGTTCAAGGAGGGGAACTTCGCCAAGGCCGAGGAAATTCAGGTCGCACTGATGCTTGCAGCCTCATTTTTTGCGCTGCTGTTCTACGCGGGTAACGGAGCACGCAACCTCGGGCTGCTCGCCAGTGATATTTTTGCGCGCGTTGGCGAGGTTACCATCAACGCCGAAACTGCTGTCAGTTGGATGCGATTCGCCTATACCGAAGGTCTCGCCATCCTCATCCCGATCATGCTCCCCTGCACAGCTGCCGCTATCATCGGTGCCGGCCTTCAGAGCGGATTTAAGCTCACCCCAAAGGTTCTCGCTTGGAAACCGCAACGGCTGAACCCTGTCACGGGCTTCAAAAATTTGTTTTCCAAGGACAAACTGCGGGCATTCCTGATCGAATTCCTGAAGTTTGCTGCCGTATTGGCGATCATCCTCAACGGCATCATCGCCCTGCTGGAAGACCCGATTTTTCACCATCCGGTCACGGCCATCTATACGCTGATGTTCATTCACCGACTCTTTCTGGTGGTCTTCATTCGCCTGGTCATCGCCATCGGCATCATCGCCGCGATCAACTACTTCTTTCAAAAACGCAAAAACTTTGAAGACCTGAAAATGACCAAGCAGGAGGTCAAGGACGAGCGGAAGAATCAGGAAGGTGACCCCGCCGTGAAAGGTCGCCAGCGCGCACTTGCCCGCAGTCTTCTGCAACGCCAGATGTTTGGCGCAGTACCGGATGCCGATGTGGTGGTCACCAACCCAACCCACTTCGCCATCGCCCTGAAATACGAACGGGGGCAGGATGATGCGCCAGTCATTCTCGCCAAGGGACAAAACCTCATTGCTCAGAAAATCAAGGCCATCGCCCGGGAAAACGATGTGCCCATGGTTGAAAACAAACCCGTCGCTCAGATGCTGTTCAAGATGGGCAAGGTTGGCAGCCCCGTCCCTTACGAACTCTATCAGGTCGTCGCCGAAATCCTCGCACACGTCTACAAGACCCACCGCTACTACTTTCATCAACTGCACGCCCGCCGTCGCGCAAAGAATGGCCAAACGACTGATTCCAAACGTACCCGCTGATTTCCATGTCCCGATTCCCTGCCATTTCCGCACGCGGCAATTCCGCCGCACAACTGTTCAGCAAAAACCCGGACCTGCTCTTTGTCGCCGGACTGTTTGGAGCCATCTTCATTCTGGTACTTCCCATTGCTCCGGGCTTTCTCGATGGACTCCTTTCCATCTCCATCGGCAGCTCCCTGCTCGTGATGCTGCTGATCATCTACATCAGATACCCGCCCGATTTTTCCGTCTTTCCCACGATTCTGCTGTCCATGACCCTGTTCCGCCTGGGGCTGAATGTTGCCTCCACACGGCTCATTCTTCTGGATGGATATGCAGGAAACGTCATCAACTCCTTCGGCGAGTTTGTGGTACGCGGCAATTACGTGGTGGGAGCCGTGGTTTTCCTGATCCTGGTCATTGTCAACTTCATGGTCATCACCAAGGGTGCCGGGCGCATTGCCGAAGTCGCCGCACGCTTTACACTCGATGCCATGCCTGGCAAGCAAATGTCCATCGATGCCGAACTCAATGCAGGAATTATCGACGAACGCACCGCCAGCCAGCGTCGGGAAAAAATCCAGCGTGAGGCCGACTTTTACGGTGCAATGGACGGTGCCAGCAAATTCGTCCGAGGCGATGCGGTAGCAGGGATTCTGATCACCCTGATCAACATCATCGGCGGTTTTGCAATCGGGGTGATGCAAAAACAAATGAGTCTGGTAGAAGCCCTGCAGACCTATACCCTACTCTCGGTTGGTGATGGACTGGTCTCACAGATTCCATCCCTCATCGTTTCGTTTGCCGCCGGCATTCTGGTCACCCGCACAAATGAAACCGCCGACTTGGGTCAGAGCATCAGTCAAACCATCGTTACCCAGCCCCGGGCACTCGGAGTTTCCGCCGCCCTCATCAGCACATTTGCCATTATTCCAGGCATGCCGGTTCTGCCATTTCTGCTGCTGGGAGGGGTGACGGGAACCGCAGCTTGGTGGATCCATCGCAAACAACAAGCTGAAGCCGAAGAACTCGCCCAACTCCCGGGTAGTCGACCTAGGTCCAAGGCACTTCCCGACGGTCGAGCAGGTGAACCTGAAGGTGGAGGCGATGGTCAGGGAGCCAGTGAAGGGGCACAAAGTTTTGAAAACCTGATTTCGACTGACACTTTCAGCATTGAGCTGGGATACGGTTTGCTCTCACTCGCGAACAAAGGCAATGGCGGCGATTTGCTTGAACGCATCACCGGACTTCGCAAAAGCCTTGCCAAGGAACTGGGTATCATCGTGCCTCCCGTTGCGGTGAGGGACAATCTGGAACTCGATGCCAATCACTACCGCTTCCTGCTACGGGGAAAACAGGTCGCAGAGGGACAGATCATGCCTGAACGTTGGCTGGCCATGAATGTATCCAACAGTTCCGTTTCCCTCAAAGGAACCGTTACCAAAGAACCCGTTTTTGGACTCGACGCCGTCTGGGTGACCGAAGCAGTCAAAAAGACTGCCGAAATCAATGGCTACACCGTCGTGGATGCCACGTCCGTCCTCATCACCCATCTCTCTGAAACCCTGAAAAAGGTATCGGAACAAATCCTCGACCGCGAGGATGTCCAGAAGTTGATCGACCTGGTCAAGGAAAAGAATCCCACGCTGATCAATGAACTCATGCCCGATCTCGCCTCCGTCGGCTTGATCCAACGGGTTCTGCGCAACCTGCTCAAGGAGGGCATTCCGATTCGCAATCTCACCGTCATTCTTGAAACGATAGCAGACTTCGCACCTTTCACCAAAAACCCCGATGATCTCTCAGAGCAGGTGCGCAAGCGCATTGGAACCTATTTCATGCATCAATATGAAGGCGAAGAGGGTATTGTGCACGCCATGACACTTGAACCCAGGCTTGACCAGCTCATTGCCTCTCAGGTGAAACGCACGCAGACGGATATCGGCATCATGCTCGATCCCAGTCTCACCCAACACCTGCTGCATGAACTCAATCACCGCATCAACGACATGTCCGAGCAGGGCTATCAACCCATCCTCATCACCAGTGCCGAGGTACGTTTGCCGTTCCGACGGTTTTTCGAGCCTTCCTTCCCTCAACTGATTGTGCTATCTTATCAGGAGTTTCCCAATGATATTCAGATTCAGACTTTCTCCATCATCACCATGCCCGGTGAGATCTCTGGCATGAAAACCGACGAACCCGAGCCTTCCTATGCAAGAGCCAGCTAGTCCCACCGTTCAGGAACCCCGTGTGTTTCGGCTGATTGTTGCCAATGCCTCTGAGGCGGTACAGCTGATACAGAAAAAATTCGGCACACACGCTACCGTTCAGTCTGTCAAACAGCATCAACCGAAAGGGGTCAGTAAACTCTGGTCGAATCCAAAACTGGAAATCATTGTTTCAGTTCCACGCCAGGGCGAAGTCAAGGCACCGTTTCAGTTGCCACCCTCCCCCGAATCCGAGTCCGAAGAAGCAACAAAAAAACCAAAACCAAGCGAGACATCCGACGAGGCCGCAATGCCTGATATCGAAGAGGTTACCCAATCCGGAAGAGATACCCCCGTAAACGAGCCGAAAGATACGCCCGAACCAGAGCCACCAAACGAGTCAGATGGTACTGCAACATCCATTTCCATCGAAGAACTGCTCCTCCAGTCCGGCTTTGACAAAACACTCGTACAACGGCTCAAAAATCTGCCCCAGTGGACCAGCATCCGCCAGCGCTCCACCAAGCAGGGTCTCACCGAACTGATCTCCCTGCTTCGCGCCGAATTCTCTGCTGCCCAAACCGAACAGCCAGGTCCACATGTCGCCTTCATCGGCACACCAGGAGTCGGCAAATCCACGGTGCTGCAAAAAACCATCGCCAATCGCATCTTTGTTCACGGCAAGCAGGTACAGGTGCTCAAGCTCGACGATGAAGATCCAAACCCCGATGACCTGCTCACGGTATTCTGTGAGGTCGTCGGTGCACGGCTGGTCAGGGATCCCAACGACCTCCAACTGGGGAAATCGACCGAGATTTACGTGGATCTACCCGGTGTTACACTGCAACACCCCGAGCGTATCCGCCACTTCAAATCCGCACTTGACGAATTGAAGATCCAGTCACGCGTGCTTGTGATGAACAGCCTCTACGACGCCCACTCCCTGACCCGGAGCTATGAAATCGCCCGCCACATGGGTGTCACCCATCAAACCTTCACCCACCTTGATGAACTCGAACATTGGGCAAAGCTTTGGAAATTCGTTCTCACCGGCAGCTACCCGCTCATCTTCATCAACACTGGCATGTCAACTGCCACCCATGCCAGCGAGTCCTTTCTTCCCTTACTCATTTCGAAGACTTTTCCAAAAATTTTACTGAATTAATCCTTAACGACTTTTACAATTCAACGATTATCAAATCAGCGGCGATCCGCTGCCGATTGTCTCTACTTCAGTTCGCAATACCATGAAAACCGCCTGTGAATACGTCAAATTCGGAGGATGTCTGGGATTTACCACCGTTTTTCTCTGGGTCCTGCTGAGGGATCGTGACGTCGTATCCGCAGTCTTTGACGCATCCATTGCATGTGTAGTGATGGCGTTTGCATTCAAGCTCTTGCATCGCTACACTCGCATGTTACACATGGAAGTGGTGCGCTCCAGGCAGGCTGCATTGGCCGAACAGGATGAAGAAGAGTCTGGACATGGCTCGAATCTCAAGGCCATATCGGATCGCAGCATCACAACCTGACGATCCGCAACCGCTCACGATCCACATCCACCATGACTCAGACAAGCACCAACTCTGCTCAGAGAAAATCGGCCGCCAATGCCTATGGTGAAGTGACCCGACGACAGGAGAGCGTCGAAGAAATCGTGACCCGCCACCTGCCGCTGGTGAAGTCCATCGTCGGCAAAATCAAGATGCGGCTGCCCGATCACATTGATTTTAACGATCTCTACAGCGTCGGCGTGACCGGACTCATCTCTGCCGTACAGAAATACGATCCACAGCGCAATCGCTCATTTTCAAGTTTTGCGTTCATCCGCATTCGTGGAGCTATTCTCGACGAGCTGCGACGCTTGGACTGGATGCCTCGCGGAAACCGTGCACAGGCAAAAATGCTGCAGGAGACCATTTCAAATCTTGAAACACGACTCAAGCGCCCGGTTGAGGAACACGAAATTCGTAAGGAACTCGGCATGTCCGTACAGGAATACGGCAAACTCATGAAAAAAGTTCGCCCGATTTCCGTGATTTCACTCGACCAAAGCATGGACGGTGGATCAGACGAAAGCCCACCTCTCAAAGAAGCGATTGCCGATTCAAGCCAGGCTCCCATTCAGGAAAAAGTGGAAACCAAGGAAATGATCGGTCTGCTCAAGCGTCGCATTGCCACCCTTCCCGATGCGTCCCGCAAAGTTCTGGCGATGTACTATTTCGAAGGCATGCGACTTTCGGAAATTGCCCAAGTCTTTAACCTCACGGAATCCCGGATTTGCCAAATCCACGCTCAGGCCATCGCATCCCTGAGGGCTTACGTTGACAAAGTCAGTCAATAAACAAAGCGCGTCATGTTCATCATTATTGGATTTGCCATTGTTCTGGGTGCCACACTTGGAGGATTCATGCTTGCAGGCGGAAAACCGATCCTGCTGCTGCACCTCTCCGAAATCACTGTCATCTTTGGCATAACCTTGGGATTGACCGTCGTGGGAAGTCCTCTGCCGACCTTGATTGCCACAGTCAAGAGCATCGCAGGCATGCTCAAGGGCGACGGTCCGAAGCAAGAGGATTTTATCGAACTCCTCAAGATGCTGTATGAGATGTTCACGTTGGGACGTCGCAATGGCTTGATAGCACTCGATGAACACGTTGAAGAACCTTTGCAGAGTGCCATCATGTCGAAATACCCAACCTTTGTCCGGAATGAGGAACGCACGGAATTCCTGATCAACAACCTGCGCCCGCTCATTGATGGAAAGATCAAACCAGAGCAGATCGGAACCCTCATGAACAGTGAGATCAAGAATAAGCACGAAGAAGGCGCGGGTCCCGTGCATGTGCTGCACCTCGCTGCGGACTCACTCCCCGGTATTGGCATCTGCGCCGCCGTTCTGGGGATCATCATCACCATGGGAGTCATTGATCAGGGTGCTGGAGCTGTGGGATACAAAGTATCTGCCGCACTGACGGGTTCCTTTCTTGGCGTCTGGCTTGCTTATGGATTTGCCGCCCCGCTCGCATCCCGGCTCCACTTGGTACAGGAAAACGAACTGACCTATTTTAAGATTTTGTCCGAAGCCCTAAGCGGTTTTGCCAAAGGGCTGGCACCCGCAATGGCCATCGAAGTGGCACGGCGTGCCGTTCCCAGTGATGTGCGCCCATCTGCCACTGATCTCGAGGCCATGCTCAAGGAAATCACCTTCAAGGGCTGACCCGTTGTTTTGATCGATGACCGAACCGGCACAGGACCCTCAACAAACGCCATCAGCCCTGCCGGGCACTGAGGTCGGAGAAACTGTACATCACGGTGGTGCGTGGAAGGTTGCTGCAGCAGATTTTTTTTGCTCCATGATGGCATTTTTCATGGTGCTCTGGATTCTGTCTCAGGATGACGAATTGCTGGCCCAGACCGCCTACTATTTCAACAACCCCTATGTTGCCATGGGGGACGAAAACCGAAAGACCCAATCCCCCATTGACCTCGGAGGCAGTTCATCTCTCTCCACCGACCGTCTGGATGACAGCTACCGTCAAGGTGAAAAACGGGACTTTGTAGAACAGCTCGCCGAGCAGTTTGTCAAGCACCTCGCCATCGATGCCGAGGACGAAGAATCTCCCTTCGCCATCAGCACCAACTCGGATGGTGTCATGCTCACGGTATTCAATCGTTCCCGGAATTCGATGTTCGAAAAAGAATCTGCCGAATTCACGCCCTGGGGGAATTTGGTCATGCGCAATATTTCCTGGTTGATCGACCGATACGATCTCAAGGTGCGCATCGAATCCCATACGGTTCCGGGCTTCGTCGGAAATGAAGACTATTCCCAATGGGAACTCAGCGCCGATCAGGCCAATGCCGTGCGCAGAGCCATGGTATATTATGCTCTGGACCCCCAGAAACTCTCACGGGTTACTGCGTTTGCCGACTCTCATCCACTTCCCAATATTCCACTGGGTGCCCAGGAGCAGCAACGCATTGTGATCAGCCTTGAACCGGAGAAATAATCTCTCTCAGCAGCATTTGTTCGATGGAAAACTATCTCAAAGGAAAAAAAAAGTTGGAGCATTCGTGCAACCATCTCGAAAGCGTAAAACGCAGCCTCTTGATCGAATCAGGACTTCCCGACAAAAAATCCAATCGGATTGAAATCTCGGGGCAGGCAGGCGAGCCCTTGATCGAATGTGTCACTCGGGATGGGCGCATCACCAAAATCCTGATCACCTGCACCTGCGGCAAACAGATCGAACTGAATTGTCAGTATTCCTGAGCATCTGCGAACACTGCCACGCATTTGAAACTCATCAGGGAAAACCTCCACCCAAGGGCTTGACAAAGGTGCTCATTTCCAACAACACAGTAACAGTCTTGATGTCGCAAATTCATCGGCAACTTGCTTGTTCTTCTCGCAGAGAAACCCGAACCGCTGGAGGCTTTGGACACCGCCAGCACCCCTATCCGATCCCATGATCACCCTAGCCCATCCATGAATATCAAACTATCTTCGGTTCTCATCTTCACCGCCGTTGGTCTTGCCAGTCATGTGACAGCGCAGTCCAATGCCATCAAACAATCCACTCCGGAACACATTTATCCGACCTTTAGGGATGTGCTCAAGCTAGCAGAGGAACACTCGTTGCGGTATGAAAAACTCGACATCAACCTCCTCAATGCGCAATACAGCCGAGAGATTTCCCTCTCGAACAAGCGCCCTAGCATTAACCTTTCCACCGGATTGGGTGCCTATTGGTCCAACTACGAAGACAGCAGAGGGGAAACTGAAGGGGTGCAATTCGGTGTGAATGACCTGAGTCTCTCCACCAGCTACAGCCTCTACACCTGGGGAGCAAAATCTGCCGGACATCGCGCTACAGAACGGAATTTCGAACGCTTTCTGATCGAATATGAGCGACAGATGTCGTCCATCGCAAGAGACCTGAGAACCCGGTTTCTGCAACTGATCATGGATAAGTTCGCGATCAAAACACTCGAACTTGAGGTTGCCATCAATCAGGCCAACATCAATGAGGATACGATTCGTTACGAACAGGGTCGCCTCTCGGCTGAAAATTATGAGCGATCCATGAATTCCCGCAAATCACGCATGCTTGATCTCGAAAACATGCGGCGCAACATTGATCGGGCAATCGAAGACTTCAACATCGCCATCGGAGTCGACAACGCGCTCACTCTTGACGATATCCCCACTTCCGTTCCATCCATCGGCAATATCAATGATCAACTCATTGCGATGGCCCGTCAGAGTGAGAACCAACGTTACATGGACATCCCACGTGTCCTACAGGCGCAAATTGATGTCGACAATGCGGAAGAAGGAATCATTCAGGCCAAATCACGCACTCGCCCCTCCATCTGGTTATCTGGAGGTGTAAACCTCGACGTGGAACCCACACAAGGAAATCAACGCGTCATCGCCTTCCGCGGAGGTCTCGGAGTGAACTGGAACATTTACAGCGGTGGTGCCAATACACGCTACGTGCTTCGAGCACTCAATGACCGCACCGTTCAGCTTGCGGATTACCACGATCTGATCCGCCGAACCAAAATCGATCTCGACCGCAATGTCGAAGATCTGCTTTACAACTACAACAAGCTCGAAATTGCTGAGTCCGAATACCAGCTGGCCCTGCAATCCTACGAAAAATCCAAGGATGAATATGAACGCGGACGCGTTTCCGATCTCCAATTCATGCATGTAGAGTTGAACCGACTTTATCAGGAGCGTGCGATCTACAATACTCGTCGACAGTATATGATTGCCGTCACCGATTTTTTGGCGACGCTCGGAAAAGATCCGGTGTTGGAAATTCTCACGCGGCCCGAAGAAAAGGACTTGTCCCACCTGACGGCAAAACACTAAGCCTTATTTCAGAACGAATCTCCAACAACCGACTCGTCGCAGTCGGTTGTTGTTTTTACAGACATGAGCACATCCGTTTCCTTCAAAACCATCCGAAAGAAGAGTCCGTCCCAGCAGGCGAAGGATCTTTTGCTTTCCTTTCGCTTCTGGCGTTGGGTCATCGTGATTGCCGCCGTCATCGGCACGGGGCTGTATCTCTTTTGGATGTCTGTGCCAGAAGCCTACGTTACCCGGGCCGAACGCGGACCCGCCAAAGACATCGTTCTCGGAACGGTCGAAGTGAACGAGTATCACCTACTCCAACTGCGCAGCGAACGCAGTGGTATTGTGCTCGAAAACTCTGTGGAAATCGGTGATGAAGTAACCGAAGGTCAAGTGCTCATGCGTCTCGACGCAGAAGAACGTCGCATCGACCTCGAAAAACTGCTCATCGAACAGGAAAACTACAAACAATCCCTGGAGATTACCCGCCAATCCGAATACACGCTGACAAAAACGCTCGAAGATCTCGATGATCTACGCCAAGACGTGGAACGCGGCGTGCGTCCAGAACGCGATCTGCAGCTCGCTGAAAGAAATTTACAACAATTGAGGGATGATATCACCCGTCAGGATCTCAATGAAAAACTGTCACTCGATACCAAGGAAAACGCCATCAAACGGCTCCGCCTCGATATCGAAAAAATGACGGTTCGTTCACCAACCAGCGGGACCGTCACCAATATTTTTGCCCGTGAAGGTGATCTCGTCACCCAAAATGAAGTCGTATTTAATATCATCGACTCGCGCCGACTGGTCACTGCAGAAATTTCAGAGGAAGATTTCGACAAGGTCAGTGAGGGCCTATCCGCTCTCGTTCGCTTTCTGGCCTATCCCGACGAAGTCTTCGAAGCCACAGTAGTGCAAATCCTGCCAACCGCAGACCCGGTCACCCAGCGATACCAGATTTACCTGAATGTTCAGATCGAAAATGAACGTCTAAAGCCGGGACTGACTGGTGAGGTGAGCATCATTGTCGCAGAGCGTAGCGATTCCATCCTGATCCCAAGTCAGGCGCTGATCGGCAACAACGTGCTGAGAGTAAATGGATCTCGCATCGAACACGTCAAGGTGGAACCGGGTTACCGCAGTCTGCTAACCGTTGAAATTCTCAGTGGCATCCGTGAGGGAGAGATTGTGGTCACCGAAGAACTCACCCGTTACCGTGATGGAGAACTGGTGCGCACGACCTGGGAGTAAGCACACCCCGTTTTGTCATTCTCCAACGACTGATTCTATTCCACGATGTCGCCAAATTTCAAAATCGCCGTTCGCTTTTTGATTTCAAAAAAACGATCCATGCTGATGAGTCTAGCCGGTATCGTATTGGGCGTGGGTCTCTTCATTGTGGCCCAGGCAAATACAACTGGATTCGAAAAGCTCTTCATCAAAACCCTGCTCGGTGCCAACGGAGCCGTGCGCATTGAGGACCGTTTTCAGGAAACACTGACCAGTATCCAGATCCAACAGGAGAACACAGGACGTTCCTTCGAATTTGGACGTGCGCGCGGACGAAAATATCGACCCGGCGTCGAGCATGCCGACAAGGTGATTGAAGCCATCTACCAATTTCGCAATGTCATTGCTGCCTCCAAGGTCATCCGTGGCGGTGTCGAGGTCTCCAACAATTTCAAGGAAGAACCCGCACAACTCTACGGTATTGAGAAAGAAACCCACCTATTGGTGTCTGATCTGGAGGAGCAAATCGTTTTTGGAAGCATGGTGGACTTTCAGCGCGACCCTCGTGCTGTGCTGATCGGGTCCGAGCTGGCCCGACGCATGATGATCGAACCTGGAGACTCCATCATCATGAAGGAGGCAAATGAATCCCACCGTTTCATGGTACGTGCCATTTTTGAAACCGGGGTTCGCGAAATCGACAAGGAACGCATTTTTATCGACATCGGGCAAGCACGCATGGTGTTCAAGCGTCCGCATGAAACATCCTATATCCAGGTCAGTCTGTTCGATGCCGACAAGGCACTGGATGATAAATATCTTATGGAAGGAGTGGTGCAACACATTGTTGCACCCTGGCAGGAGCGTGAAAAGGTCTGGTTGGGGGTTTTCCGCGCCATCCGCATCACGGCAATGGTGAGCCTCTCTTCCATCATTTTCATTTCCGGATTGGGCATGTTCAGCACACTGGCGATCATCGTGATGGAAAAAACCCGGGAGATCGCCATCCTTCGATCCATGGGTTATACCCGCAAGGACGTGACAAACATTTTCATTTGGCAGGGCTTCATTGTGACCACCATCGGAATTCTGGTCGGGTGGATCACTGGTGCATTTCTAACCTTCACCATCTCCCGACTTCCCATTCGCATTCGAGGAATTTTTTCAGCTGACAGCTTTGTCGTCGACTGGTCCATCTGGCACTACATTCTGGCTGCGGTGATTGCCGCAATCTTTGTCATGACCGCGAGCATCATTCCCTCCCGCCGAGCTGCAAAGCTCGAACCTGGCGACGTCGTCCGTGGAACCAGTTCCTAACCCATTTTTTCATTCATGGCCAATCACCAGGATCAACCCGTTCTGCAATGTCGTGGACTCCATCGCTACCTCGGAGATCCCCAACAACGTGTGCATGTACTCAAAGGAGTGGACATTGACCTCTATCGCGGAAATACCTACGCGATTGTAGGCCCGTCAGGGTGTGGAAAATCGACCCTTCTCTACACGCTTGGGCTGCTCGACCGACAGAATGAAGGAAGTATCATCATCGACGGCATGGATGTGTCCAAAGCGGACGACGAGGAACGCACAGCCATCCGCAATGAAAAAATCGGCTTTGTTTTCCAGTTTCACTTCCTGCTTCCCGAGTTCACTGCTGCAGAAAACATCATCATTCCCATGTGGAAGCGTGGGAATCGCAAGGCACTTAGCATGGAACGGCGCGCACACATGTTGCTGCAATCCGTCGGACTTGGAGATAAGACCCACCGCCTGGCCAACCGCCTCTCAGGTGGAGAGCAACAGCGCGTTGCCGTTGCGCGATCCCTCGCAAACGATCCTCCGATCGTGCTTGCGGACGAGCCCACAGGAAATCTTGATGTGAAAAATTCGAATATCGTGTTTGAGTTGCTCTATCAACTTTCCAAGAAAAACAATCAGGCCGTTCTCATTGTCACCCACAATCCTGACATCGCGCGCAAATGTGATTTCATTCTTAAAATGAGGGATGGCCTCTTTACTCGAGGAGATTGACCTGTCACGACAGCAGCCTTCCACTCTGTGCTGACAGCAGCAGGTTTGCTTCCGATTTGACAGCTCCCCCATTTGCGAATTGGGTTTCGCTATGGAGAGTGATATCTGTGACATTCTGGTTTCGGAAGATGCAATCAAAGCACGTGTGGCGGAGTTGGGCCAGGAAATCTCAGATTACTACCGAAACGAAGAACTCTTCATCATCTGGATCATGAACGGCGCGTTGCTGTTTACAGCCGACTTGATCCGCAACATTACCATCCCAGTCAAAATCGACTGCATTCGAGTCGAGAATCGTCGAAACAATCGGGACTCAGAATATCAGCCTGATTTTCGATGGAACATGAATCTCGACATCGAAGACCAATGCGTGCTGTTGGTAGACGACATTTTTGATACTGGAAAAACTCTTCTGCGCGTCGTTCGAGGTCTCAAGGAACTTCGACCCAAGAGTATTGAAACATGCGTGCTTCTCGACAAACAAACGGATCGTCCCATCCTGGAAACACCCAACTATGTCGGGTTCCAGATTGAAGACCAGTTTGTGGTGGGATATGGACTCGACTTTGCAGAACAGTACCGTCACTTGCCCTACATTGGTGTGCTTCACCCAGAACTCCAAAATCCTCCGGAATGGGTCTGATCGGTTCGACTTCCAAGCGACCCGCTACTGCCCAGTGGATGGTCATGTTCATCGGCATCGTGCTTTCGATGCTGACCCTCTCGTGCACAAACGAGCGCGAAACTCCCGCTGCAGCAGCCGCGCGGCAGAAAATCCTCCTGCTAGGCAATGGTTCGGAACCCAAAGGACTCGATCCTCATTTGGCAACTGGTGTGCCCGAAAACCAGATCATCAGCACGTTGATTGAGGGCCTGGTCAGCCATCACCCCAGCGATGATTTCATCGACGCCCCAGGGGTCGCACAGCGATGGGAAAGCGACTTGGAATCCAGGGTTTGGACCTTTTTCCTGCGCTCTGACGCAAAGTGGACCAATGGAGATCCAGTCACTGCCCATGATTTTGTCTATGCCTATCGACGCATGCTGACAGCTTCACTCGGTGCCCGCTATGCCGATATGCTCTATATCATCAAAAACGCCGAATCCTACCACCAGGGGAAGATTCAGGACTTCAGCGAAGTTGGCGTGCGGGCAATCGATTCCCACACCCTGCGCATCGAGCTGATCGGGCCTACGCCCTACTTCCCCTCAATGCTCAAACACTACTCCTGGTTTCCCGTCAATCCGTCCGTCATCGAAGCCCATGGAGGCATTGATGACCGGGATGCCTCATGGACCCAGGTGGAGCATTTTGTTGGCAATGGCCCCTTCCGGCTCAAAATATGGAAGACCAACAGTTTCATCGAAGTTGAACGAAGTCCAACCTACTGGGATCGGGATCATGTCATTCCCAACGGTATTCGTTTTTTCCCCATCGAACGGCTCAGCACCGAGGAGTCGGCATTCAGGGCAGGTCAGCTGCACTACGCCTACCAGATACCGCTGGATCGCATCGAATACTACAAAAAACATGAGCCAGACCGTATTCGATTTGACGACTATCTGGGCACCTACTTCTACCGCTTCAATGTCACCAAGCCCCCGTTTGACAATGTGCTCGTGCGAAAGGCACTGTCCGCTGCAATCGACCGCGAGAGCATCGTCACTCACATCACACGCGGTGGGGAGCGGCCCGCAACCGGATACGTCTACGCCGGAATGAAGGGATACGAGTCCCCCGGCGACCTTCACTTCGACCCCGAACAGGCGAGATCGTGGCTCGCCGAAGCTGGATACCCGGACGGTAACGGATTTCCCGACGCAGAAATCCTGATCAACACAGCGGAGTCCCACAAGGTCATCGCTGAGGCCATTCAGGCGATGTGGAGGGAACATCTCAACATTGAGGTGGGGTTGATCAATCAGGAATGGAAGGTCTACCTCGACAGTCAGTACAACCTCCGCTATCAGATCTCACGCTCTGGCTGGATCGGTGATTTCATGGATCCCATCACCTTTCTTCTCATTTTCACCTCGGGCAGTGGAAACAATAACACGGGATGGAGTAACGCCAAATACGATGCCCTTTACCAGTCATTGCTTTCCACTGGTGACCGCGAACGTCGTTATCAGATCATGCAGGAAATGGAATCCATTCTGCTCGAAGATTTGCCCATCGCTCCCATCTACTGGTATACGCGTAAGTTCCTTCTCCACCCAGGCATCAAGGACTGGCACCCCAAACTTCTCGACAACCGACCGCTCAAATCCGTTGATTTCCATCCACAATGATCCGATTTCTGCTCATTCGACTGGCCCAGACCATTGGGGTGCTCTACGCCATCGCAACCATGGTCTTTTTCATGATGAAGGCCGTTCCCGGCGGACCGTTCTCAGATGAACGCAACGTCTCCGACTATATTCTCGAGCAACTCGAGCAGCAATACGGACTCAACGACCCCCTGCACGTTCAGTATGTCAACTACTTGTGGAATATCACCCCCAAACGACTGAATCCAGTTGCCCTGCTCGATTTTGACCTCAAGGAAGGACTCGGCATTGATTTTGGATACTCCTTTCGATACGAGGGACGAACGGTCAATCAGCTGATCAAGGAGTCTTTTCCGGTATCGCTCGAACTCGGTCTGTATGCCCTGGCGTTTGCAGGGTTCCTCGGGATCAGCGCGGGCACAGTGGCTGCGCTCAAGCAGAACACCAGATGGGATTACATACCGATGAGCATGATGATGGCAGGCATCTGCATCCCCACTTTTGTCATGGGTCCGCTCCTGATCCTACTGTTCGGATTCTGGGTTCCAGAACCCTTGCGACTGCCCATCCTGTTCTGGGATCCCCCTTACGAAACCGATTTTATTGGAGCATTGCGATACAAGATCCTGCCGACACTCACCCTTGGACTCTACTATGCTGCAGGGGTTTCCCGACTGACCCGTGGGAGCATGCTCGAAGTCATGATGCAGGACTATATCCGAACCGCTCGCGCAAAGGGATTGAGTGAAGGAACCCTTGTCCTTAAACACGGGCTTCGCGCTGCCATGATTCCGGTGGTCTCCTACCTGGGTCCGGTTGCTGCCCACCTCATTACCGGCTCCTTCATCGTAGAGTACATTTTCATGTTGCCCGGACTCGGACGCCACCTGATCAATGCCGCACTCAATCGTGACTATACCCTGATCATGGGAACCGTTTTACTTTATGCCAACATTCTCATCCTTTTCAATCTGCTGGTAGACATCATCGTAGTGGCATTAAATCCCAAACTCAAATTTTCGAACGCATGAGCAATTCCGCTAGTTCCGACTCCCAGGCACTTGCATCTACCCATTCCACAGAGGTCTTTTCCCCCTGGAAAGAGGCGTGGATTCGGCTCTCCCGGAACAAACTAGCCCTTTTTGGACTCTACACCTTCCTCACGGTCACTGTGCTTTCGCTCTTCGCTCCCCTGATCAGCCCCTACGATCCCAATGCTCAGGACATTCTCAAGGGTCCTTCTGCTCCCAGTTTCTCCCATTGGTTTGGAACCGACACACTTGGGCGCGATGTGCTCAGCCGTATTCTGCACGGTGGACGCATTTCAATCGCGGTTGGTTTTGCAGCCACTCTGGTGGCCATGACCATCGGAATCTCATGGGGTGCTGTTTCAGGCTTTGTCGGCGGATGGGTGGATGCCGTCATGATGCGCATTGTAGATATCCTCTACAGTCTTCCGTTCATGATTTTCGTGATTCTTCTGATGACGCTATTCGAGCGCAGCCTGCTGCTGTTGTTTGTCGCCATCGGGTTTGTGGAGTGGCTGACACTTGCCCGCATTGTCAGGGGACAGGTGCTACACCTCAAAACAATGCCTTACATCGATGCAGCCCGGTGCTTGGGTGTGCGCCAGTTCGCCCTCATCTTTCGGCACATCATTCCCAATCTCATCGGCCCCGTAATCATCTACGCCACCTTAACTGTACCTGCAGTGATGTTATTGGAATCTGCCCTGAGTTTTCTCGGCTTGGGGGTACAACCTCCCGACAGTTCGTGGGGATCCCTGATCAATGACGGTGCAGAAAAAATGGTTTCCTATCCGTGGCTGTTGATTTTCCCTTCGCTGTTCTTTTCCGTGACGCTTTTCTCACTCAATTTTCTGGGAGATGGTCTCAGGGATGCATTGGATCCCAAAGCAATTGAATGATCACTGATCGGTCTTGATGATCGCAACTGCAAGAATGGACTGCCCCCGTGTCTTGAAATGATAAAGGGACCGGGAGCAACCGGACACCGTTTCAACGGAGATGCCCTTACCACGAAGGATCGAAGGAATCGTCAGATCGCAGGGATACCCCATGTAAGTGAGCTGATTTTTGAATCCACCGATCGTGATGTTTGTGAACTCGCCCACCGCATCATTGGCAATCTCGCTGTCCGACTCATCCCCCTCCAGAGAATGGAGCATGCGACCTGCAAGAAAAGAAGCCGTTTCGGACTTCATGTAAACATACACATAACCAAATACTTGCCCGCCAAATCCAATGTTTGCCACCACCAATGTAGTCTCCAGACCAAAGATGTCGTCAATTTTGGATCGCAGCGTTCCCGTCTGTTCAATGGCGTGCTGTTTCACCGATGATTTCATCATCATGGAGAAAACATCCCGGACGGACGCTTCCATCATTCCCGACAAATCCTGATATGATAAACCAAAGCTCTGAGGCATAATGGGTTATATTCGGAACAACCCGTCGCAAGTGAAGGAAAAAAACCGATGGATCTGCATTCCATCCGAATATTGCCATTTCCTCCTGTATTGCAGAGGAAATTATCTGCCAACATCAGCCCTTCTCTTCGCAAACCCGGCGATGCGCAGCCGCCACCTGGATGTATTTCAGTGCCCAGTTGCGGATCGATTCACGGGTTTCAGTATCGAGGCTCTTCACCACGCGTGCAGGGGTTCCCATGATTAAACTGCCCGGTGCTGCCTTGAACCCTTTGGTGACAAGGGAGTGCGCACCCACAATGCATTGATCGCCGATTTCAGCACCATCCATGACGGTTGCCCGCATTCCGATCAGACACTCATTGCCTATGGTGCATGCATGAATAATCGCACCATGGCCCACCGTTGTGTATGAACCAATGCTTACGCCAAGATCATCGGCCAAATGCACAATGCTTCCATCCTGGATGTTGCTGCCTCGCCCCACAAATATCGACTCGATATCCCCCCGCAATACACACCCCGGCCAGACACTGCTCTCCGGTTCAAGCGTCACATCACCGATGATCACAGCACTGTCAGCAACATAGGCAGACGCTGCAATCACAGGTTTTTTGCTCAGGTGTCGGTTCAGGCGATCATGCACGTCCATGCCTCATTTCACAACAAACTCGTGCTGACCGTCAATCCTACCATCACAATGCTGACCATGCTCATGAGTTTGATCAGAATGTTCAGACTTGGTCCCGAAGTATCCTTAAAAGGATCGCCAACCGTATCTCCGATCACGGCCGCTTTGTGCGCATCGCTTCCTTTTCCCCCTTCGTGCCCTTCTTCGATATATTTCTTGGCATTATCCCAGGCACCTCCGGAATTCGCCATGAAGACCGCGAGCACAAAACCCGAGGAAAGGGCACCTGCCAACAAGCCAATAACCCCAGCCACTCCAAACACCACACCTGTGAGGATGGGCACTGCGACAGCAATCAGTGACGGTAACAGCATCTCGCGCTGCGCACCCTTGGTCGAAATCGCAACACAGGTCGCATATTCCGGCTCTTCTTCCCCTTTCAAAATACCCGGGAATTCCCGAAACTGGCGACGCACTTCGTCCACCATGCTCTGAGCGGCACGGCCCACAGCCTGCATGGTCAGTCCACAGAAAAGAAACGACATCATGGCTCCAATGAACAATCCAATCAGGAGCTTGGGATTCATCAAATTGACCTGAAAATGGTTCACCAGCGCATACAGATCCATGCCTTGCAGTTCCTCTACGGATCGAACCGTCAGATTGTCAGGAAACACAAAAACCTCACGTTGCAGCACCACCCGCTGGAGTGACATTTTCAACTCCTCCATAAAGGAAGCCAGCAGTGCCAATCCTGTCAGTGCCGCAGATCCGATCGCAAAGCCTTTGCCCGTGGCAGCCGTCGTATTTCCCAGAGCATCCAGCGCATCGGTTCGCCTGCGCACCTCCGGCCCGAGGCCACTCATCTCAGCATTGCCACCAGCGTTGTCCGCGATCGGTCCATACGCATCTGTTGCGAGAGTTAGCCCCAGCGTTGACAACATGCCAACCGCCGCGATTCCAATGCCATAAAGTCCATGCGACAGGTTTGCGAAGTCCCAGCCAGACGCAAAAAGAAAGGAAAGACTGATGCCCAACACAATCGCGATGACAGGAATCGCCGTTGAAAGCATGCCAATGCCCATTCCCGAAATGATGACCGTCGCCGGACCCGTCATCGCACTCTGAGCGATGCTCTGTGTCGGGCGATACGCATGCGAAGTATAATATTCCGTCGATGTACCAATCACAATTCCGGTGAGCAATCCCGTCACGATGGCTGCCCAGATTCCCCACAGGTTCTCAATTCCCAGCAGATAGAGCACCCCCAGCGAACCCACTACGATCATGAGCGAACTCAAGTTGATTGCACGAGAGAGCGCTGCACCCAGCTCTCTCTGACTCGCACCCGCCTTGACGCGTACGAAATACACTCCAAGAATCGAAAGCAATGTGCCAAGCGCACCAATCAGCATCGGTGCCAATACGGCCTTAAATTGACCCGATACATCGGAATAATAAGCCGCTGCCCCCAATGCAGAAGTTGCGAGTATGGAGCCACAGTAGGATTCATACAAATCCGCTCCCATGCCAGCCACGTCCCCGACATTGTCACCCACATTGTCGGCAATCGTTGCAGGATTGCGTGGATCATCTTCAGGAATTCCAGCTTCCACTTTTCCAACTAAATCCGCTCCCACATCCGCAGCCTTCGTAAAAATGCCCCCACCGACCCGGGCAAAGAGTGCCTGTAGCGATGCACCCATTCCAAAGGTCAGCATTGTTGTGGTGATCACAACCAGTTTGTGTCCGCCCTCACCTTCAATAAAATGGTTAAGCACTAAAAACCAGACAGAAATATCAAGCAGTGCCAACCCCACGACAACCAGTCCCATTACCGCACCACTTCGAAATGCGACCACCAGTGCAGAATTTAACGATTCCCGGGCTGCTGCAGCCGCTCTCGATGAGGCATAGGTTGCGGTTCGCATCCCAAAATATCCCGCCAGTCCCGAGAAAAACCCGCCCGTAATAAACGCAAACGGCACCCATGGATTCTGAACCTTCATGCCGTAGGCCATGAATGCAAAAACCAGGCCCAGTGCAGCAAAAACAAAGATGACAACCTTGTACTGCTGGTTCAGGTAAGCCTTGGCACCCGCTCGCACATGGGCTGCGATACGCACCATGGTTTCATTGCCTTCGTCTTTCGCCATCATCCAGCGAAAGAAATGCCAGGCAAAAAGGAGAGCCATACAGGCGGTCACCGGGACCATCCAAAAAATGGGTGTGATGTCAGTCATAGAGAATGTGTTCAAAGTTGTCGTTGCAGAATTTGCTTCAGCTGCAGGTATCAGAACTGCGCCGAACGCCACCAGTCGTAGTGCGTGCTTTCCAATTCTTCGAGTGAGGGAAAGGCGTAGTGAACCATGGATTTCTGGTTCCCCATGTAAAAACCACTGCGAATCATGCGGTAGTGAATCTGCGTGCGAATGCGACGGCTCACCACCTTCACGTCTTTGGTGCCCTTCCGCCATACCGCCGAAAGACAGTCCCGCATGTGGGCGATATCCCGATAGGGCAAGTTGTCACCCAGACCCCGAATCGGATCGTCTGCCAGTTCATCCAGCTTGAGATCACAGAAAGCCACTTTCTCCACGGACACTGGCTGGTTTCGGTCCGTAATGAAGTTGCAGAACTTCCTCGGATCGAGCGAACTCGCGACAAGTGGCTGCATGGGTGCCAACTCTTGATAGAGGTGCAGTGTTGGATGTACCTGCGGTAAGATGTCGCTTCGCTCAAGCTCCAGTACTTTGCCGTCATCGGTCACCAGATACAGCGACTTCAGCGCATCCAGCGGGATGTGTTCCAATACCCGGTAAATACTCAGGTAACTCGATTTGCGAGGGGCTCCGTCAGGATGCGGTTTGCAGATTCCCTCAAGATCGAACGCATTCAGCCACGGGTCGCTGTATTCTGGATCCAACTCCACAAAAATCGCCTGATCGTTCGTGCGATGATGCAGGCCCAGTGCCATGTATTTGCCATAGTCCTCAGGAGACAACATCGAGACAACAAGGGATTCAGGGGTGAGATTCAGGTACAGGTAACGTTTCATAGCAGCAGAAAATGGCTGATTTAAATTAATATCTCTTATCAAAGTCAACAAACAATCAGCAATACTAATGCTGTATAAGTAAATTACCTCTCTGTTGTGTTTTGCATGTCCACAATGATTCCAGGATCAGCATCAGCTCTTCATGTCATTCGATCACCCGGGGAGCATCTGAACCCGAAAACCTCATCGTCTCCAACTTCCAACCCCAAATTTCCCTTGCGCGGAGTTGCATCTTTTCGGAATTGCTGGCAAATCACTAAGGTGACAATACAAGATATTGATGATGCACCCGTTTCGATCTCATGCTCGACCTACTCAAAGATGAGGCATTCCTGAAACCAGCTGCCGCCATCCTTGCCCTGATTCTGATGCTGGGCATGTTGCGTCGCATCAACAAGATTCTTCTCGTGGTCGGCATTGCCGTCATCACCATCTTGTATTTCCTCTACAATCGTCCACCGTGGCTCGAATCCATCTGGCGAAATTTTCAAATTTAAATCGGAAGGCCTGCTCCTCCCGCATTCCTGTATCGCATTCCCTTGCGACCCACCAAACCGTGTCTAATTCCATACCACCCATTCTGCAAATCGAACACGTCAGCAAGTCCTACGGCAGGCTTCAGGCGCTGAGCGATACTTCATTTGAAGTTAACCCCGGAGAGATTTTTGCACTTCTGGGTCCCAATGGTGCCGGGAAAACCACGCTGATCGGCTGCATCACCGGCCTGATCTTGCGCTTTACAGGTTCAATCCGCGTAGCCGGACACGATGTACGCCGGGATGCACGCATCACACGTCAGCTGATTGGTCTCGTACCGCAGGAACTCAATTTTGATCCGTTCTTTAATGTTGAACAGGTCCTGCACTACCAGTCGGGATTCTACAACGTGCCACCCAGTCAGGACAAAATCGAAACCATTTTACGCGATTTTGGTCTCTGGGAAAAACGCAAAGCCAACACCCGCTCCCTTTCCGGTGGCATGAAACGAAGGCTCATGATCTGCAAGGCACTGATGCACGACCCGGTTCTACTCTTTTTGGATGAACCCACCGCCGGGGTAGATGTCGAGTTGCGTGATGAACTCTGGAAATATGTGCGTCGACTCAAGGAACGTGGTGTCACGATTTTTCTTACCACCCATTACCTTGAGGAAGCCGAACAACTCGCCGACCGCATTGGATTCATTGATCAAGGAAGCATCCTGCTCGTACACGACCGCGAAGATCTGCTCAACCGCTTCGCGCAACGCTGGAACCGAATCACGCTGCGCCACCCGGTGACCGATTCCTTGCAGGCGACGCTCGAACGCATCGGCACCCAAATTGCAGATCCCCACACGGTGCTAATCAACACCGACAAAACCCCTTCCAACCCAACTTCTGCAACACTGCCATTACACACCGTGCTTCAGGAGATACAGCATCACGGCAATGAAATTGTGCACATCGATGGAGGTCGCAATTCACTCGAAAGCATCTTCCGGGAGGTACTCAAAACTCGAGTTCCGGAAAAACACAGTTGATCCCTTTCCCATGCCAACCCAACCCACAGATCCCAGCAGAGCCATCGCTCATCAGCTCATCCAGAAAGCCGTTGAAAATGCGCAAATACACCGTGCATGGTACGGCACCTGGATGCTCTTTCGCCGTGAAATCAAGCGCTTCCTTGGCATCATTGGACAAACCGTCATCAGCCCGGTGCTGAGCACGTTGCTCTATTTTCTCGTCTTTGGCTTTTCGCTTGGACAACGCATTGATACCGTACAGGGAATTCCCTATGTCGATTTCATCGCGCCTGGACTGGTCACCATGGCCCTGATCAATAATGCGTTTTTCAACTCGTCCTTTTCCTTCTTTCTCGGAAAAATTCATGGTTCCATTGTCGACCTGCTCGCCTCCCCCATTGGTTCTGTCCAGATACTGCTCGCCTACTGCGGTGCGGCGGTGATCCGGGGCATGATGACAGGTGGCATCATCTGGCTGTTGTCAGGCATTTTTGGTGCCCAAACCCTGCACGCTCCGCTGACGACGCTGGCGTTTATGATGGGATCATCCTTTGTATTTGGGCTGTTTGGACTCACCACAGCCATCCTCGCCACCGAATTTGAACACATCAACTTCATTCCCAGCTTCGTGATGCTACCGCTCAGTTTTCTCGGCGGTGTGTTCTACTCCATCACCATGCTCCCCGAATTCTGGGCCAATGTCTCGCTGTTCAATCCCATTCTCTACGTCGTCAACGGTATCCGTCACGGTATGACTGGTGTCAGCGACGTGCCCGTATGGCAAGGCGCACTGTTTCTGACACTCACAGGCCTATTCCTGCTTCTCTTTACGGTCTATTTGCTGAAATCGGGCAAAAAAGTGAGAGAATAAATCCCAACCCCAGTGCCCGTCCCTCATTGTCGATTCGGGGGAAGGGAAACCACGTGCATGGGTATACCATTCAATTGAATGTGGCCCATCTTTTCCGCCTTCGTGCGCAGATACTGCTGGTTGTGCGGGTTTTCATTTCCAATCGACGGAATCACTTCATCCACCGCAATGCCGCCATCCAGAAGCGCCTGCAGCTTATCCGGATTGTTGGTGTTCAGGCGAATGCGTTCAACTCCCATCGTGCGCAGGATTTCAGCCGCCATTTCAAAATCTCGCAGGTCTCCCGCAAAGCCAAGTAAATGATTCGCCTCAAGCGTGTCGGCACCCCGCTCCTGCAAACTGTAGGCCTTTACTTTGTTTCCCAACCCAATGCCACGCCCTTCCTGCGGCAAATAGATGATGATGCCCGGACTCTCCCGTGTACCGATCTGTTCCAGTGCGTAGACCAGCTGTTCCCTGCAGTCGCATTTCATCGATCCGAGCACTTCCGCAGTGAAACACTGCGAATGAATTCTGACAAATGGAACGCTTGTTCCGTCAAAATGCTCGCTCACCAGCACCGCGATTTCTTCGTCCTTCGCCGACCGGTAGATCACCAGGTCAAATTGGCCATAGAGCGTTGGAAGTTTGCATCGCGAATATTCGCTTACCCTGGGATTTGTGCTCTCACTCATCGCAAAAACAACAACCTATCGCATTTCATCCCACCGGAAAAGCCCAATGTGCGAAATCTCGGCCTCAAGTCCCCGGGCCTGACGGACGACGGAGTAGAATGGATTCCTACTTTGAACGAAAAATCACGGCTCCACCACCCATGACCATCAGGAATAATCCTCCCACGATTTTCATCAGCGAACGCTCCGGTGGGGATCCTGTAAGTGCTTCGGATAGTTCACCTACCGGACTCGAACCTTCGCTCAAACCGTAATAGACCAGAATCGCCCCCACAACAATCAACCCAATTCCCAAGATCTTTTTCATGCGCAAATTTTCCTTTCATTTTTCATACTGTCATGCCCCAAAGTCAGACTTCAAAGCGGGGGTGATTTTCCTTTGAGCGCACGCACCAACAAGGAGAGAATCAGTAAGACCAGGAAGATGAAGAAAATAATCTGAGCAATGCCTGATGCTGCCTGCGCAACGCCCGTGAATCCAAGAAATGCCGCAATCACAGCGACGACCAAAAATATCAATGACCAGCCTAACATGAGTTTTCCTTCCGTTTATGAGGTTTTGAAGTAATGCAGAATGCTATACTTTTTTCGATTTTACGAAATACGCAAACCGAAGGACGATTTCATACTCAGTCATGGTGCGGGCAGACGGGATCGAACCGACGATTCAAGCTTGGGAAGCTCACGTATTACCACTATACTATGCCCGCAATCACGCGCATTGGCTACCGACCATACCGACACAGGAAGGCACTGTTGGCAAGTTCAGAGTCGTGCAATAAAACTTGAGTCGACTCTGTCTGTCGCAGCTCAATTCGCTGGATTCAGACGCACGATGCGGCTGCCGCTGCTGGGGCCGCCATTGAGCACCAGGTAGAGCCGCCCATCCGGGCCAGATGCCACATCCCGTACTCGTCCTTCGTTTTTGAGAATGATCTCCTCGTGCACGACTTCACCCTCTTCAATGACGAGCCGATGCACTTGTTCTGATGCAAGTCCGCCGACAAACAGGTTGTGTTTCCACTCCGGAAACACATCACCCTCATAAAAATCAATGCCACACACTGCAATGGAAGGCGTCCAATAAAGCTTTGGCTGCTCCATTCCATCCATCTCGGTTTTATCTGTGATCGGCGTACCATTGTAGTTCATTCCGTATGTGATGACTGGCCACCCATAGTTGAGGCCTGGTTTCACCAGATTGGTCTCATCTCCTCCCCTCGGACCATGCTCAGTGATCCAGAGGCGCCCATCACGCGGATCCAGATCAATGCCCTGCGGGTTGCGATGTCCATAGCTCCAAATTGAGGGAAAGCTCCCATCCATATCGGCAAAGGGGTTATCCTCCGGGATGCGACCGTCATCATGGATGCGGTGCATTTTTCCATTGGGCAGTGTGAGATCCTGAGCAGTTTCCATGTCACCCCGATCACCGATGCTGAAAAACAGGTACCCGTCCGAAAACACCAGCCGAGTGCCAAAATGATGACGCGCACTGGTGTGGAACTCTGGAGAAGGATCAAAAATCATCTGGCTGTCCACCCATGCTCCCTCACGGATCCGCCCTCGCTGTATGCTCGTCAGTCCAGTATCGCCGTTGTCATGAGATCGCGAATACGCGAGGTATATCCATCCGTTTTCCGCATAATTCGGATGCAACTGCACTTCAAGCATTCCTCCCTGTCCACGATCCCAGACCGCCGGAGTTCCTTCAATGGTTTGTACCCTTCCATCTGCCATCACATGCAGCAGGGAGCCACTCTTTTCCGTGATCAGCATGCTGCCGTCCGGAAGCCAGTCTAATGACCAAAACGTTCCACTCCCATCAAACACAGTATCGACTTCAAACGGGTGATGCTCGCTGGTAATCACGCCTTCCTGGGGAGTTATTTTCTCCAACAAGTTCCCCTGCTCGTGCAGCAGACGATTCTCACGAATATAAATTACGAGTGAACGAATCTGATCCTCCGACAACAGCGCTTTGTATGCGACCATTTCCGTACCGGGGATTCCTTCCCGAATCGCAGAGGCAATGGAGGCATCATCGCCACCCACCAGCCATGTATCATCCAACAATGATGGTGCCGATCCTCCTTCCATCTGCTTCCCATGACAGGTCGCACACAGGACCTGGAAAAGCTCATCTACCTTGCCACTGCCAATGCTGAACTGGGCATGCGCTGGTATTACAGACAAGGCCAGTATTGCCGCCATCCACCAGCGGATTGTGTTTCGATTGCCATTCCCTAACATGCGTGTGCTCAACATGCCCCTCCCGATACACAGCTTTGCAAATTCCTCAAGCCAGAGTACTGATTTCGCACACCCGAAGCCTTGTCAGTCAATGAAGTGTCGCAGTTCAAGCCTCGCGGTAGATCAGCGCTACAATCAACCCCAGAATCATGTAGATGAACAACAGCCCCATGAACCAACCCAGCGCCAGTTGTACCGGGATCTCCAGCAACACATATTTCTGAATGGCCGAACTGGTTGCAATCGCAGCTCCAAAGATCAAACCGAAGCGAACGCCTTCCGCCCATCCTTTATTGCGATACCCGCGCACAAACAGTGCCACAAAGATGAAGCTGATGAACAGATAGTTCAAAAATGCCAAGGGATAAAGCGCTTCCTGCGCGGAACGGCTGCGCCAGACTCCTTTGCTGATTTCATACAATTCAGCCAATACGACCACATTGAGAAGCCAGTCGAAAACTGCCATCAGCACAAATGCCGCCAGCCCGGCGATAATGAAGAGTCTGCGGTTCATAGGAAAGCGAGAGAAACAAGACTCTATACCCATACCCGAAACCGACCCAAAGCTCAAGTGCATTGTGTACGATTCGCATTTCCCAAACAGCAGTCCATGGCACTTTTGAACTGCCGTAAATCTGTCCGGCTGCGTTCTGCACGCTTTTGCATTGAACTCCCCACCTTCCCTGCACTCCAATACACAGCAAACGGTCACTCATGACACTCCACTCCATCGACATTCCCCTGACACTTCCAGACCTCTGGCAACAGGACGCAGTTCGCCAGATTCTGGAAGGAAGGGATGTGGTTGTGGATGCCCCGACAGGTGCGGGAAAAACCTACATTTTTGAAATGCTGGTGGAGTCCCGAAAGCTGCAGGGTCAGCTGATTTTCACAGTTCCCACCCGTGCTCTCGCCAATGACAAACTACTCGAATGGCGACACAAGGGCTGGAATGTCGGCATCGCTACCGGTGATATCACCGACAATCTGAATGCACCCGTACTTGTGGCAACCCTCGAAACTCAAAAGGCCCGCTTACTGCAGGGTGCCCAACCCCGCCTGATCGTCATCGACGAATACCAGATGATCCAGGACCCCTCCCGCGGCACCAACTACGAAATGACCATCGCCGTCGCCGCTCCCAACACTCAACTGCTTCTGTTGAGCGGCAGTGTTCAAAACCCCGCAGACGTCGTTGACTGGCTCCGGCGCATCGGGAGGAAGGCACATCTCATCTCCCACCGGGAACGCCCGGTTCCACAGGAACAACTCTATCTCGAAGCCCTTCCCGACCGTGCCCCCAAATCCATCTATGGATTCTGGCCACGTTTCCTCTATAGGGCCCTGCAGGCGGAGCTGGATCCCATCCTCATATTCGCTCCCCAGCGCAAGGATGCCGAACGCATTGCACGTCAGGTTGCGGCTTCACTGCCCGAAGACGATCCGCTCGAACTCAGTCCCGAGCAACGAAACCTCGCGGGTGAGGCTCTCGCAAAATTGCTGAAATCCCGGGTTGCCTTTCACCACAGCGGTTTGAGCTACCGGCAACGGGCCGGTGTCATCGAACCACTCGCCAAGGCAGGACAGTTGCGCATCGTCGTGGCCACCACAGGTCTCGGAGCTGGCATCAATTTTTCCATGCGTTCCGTCATTGTGACCGAGCGCGATTATCGACAACGGGATCAGGTATCCCAGGTCCGTCCGGATGAATTGCTCCAAATGTTTGGTCGTGCAGGTCGTCGCGGTCTCGATGATCGAGGATATGTGCTTGTTCTGCCTCAGAAACCTCGCCTCGAGGATGCAGCACCCATCACGGTTCGACGCATCCATCAACTCGACTGGCCAAGTTTCCTCGGTCTGATGCAACAGGCCCATCAACTGGGACAGGATCCGCGAAAGGCAGCACTCAAGCTGGCAGCATCCCTGTTCACACACTCCCCTCTTCCACTTGGTTTTGAATCGGGCAGCACCCCACTAACGACTCCAACCGTTCACAAACAACTTTCGCCTGCTGCCACTTCCCATTCTTCTGCGCTCAACGCCAAGGATACGCTGATCGAGATCCTGAATTCCCAGGGAACATGGGAACGCCGCCGTGGCCCCCACGAAGTTCAACTGCAGCACACCCTCAGCTTCCATCGCAATCACTGGAAACCTTCAACACAGGTCGCGGGAACACTCTCCCGCTTCCCACACGGGAACACCTGCAAAATTCAACACAAGGGAAAGCGACAGTATGCCAAAGAATGGGTCGTCGCTCATTTTCCAACCCAATCCGACCACCACAGTCTGCTGCTGAACAAAAAATACCGCAAAGCGGCCGTACAGGCATTTGCCAATACCAGCGCTAAGGCTCCGTCCATCCCAAAGCGCATGGATCTCGCCCAACTCGAATCCCACCTCCGCAAAGCGCTTCCGTTGATCACCCAAGGTGGACAATTGATCGATCTTCTCGAACGCAACAGCAGCGTTATTGCCCGAGTTGACATGGCAGCCGCCAGTATCACCGCTCGCAAGGACTCCCATGGAAACTTCCTTGTCGACCCTCCTGAACGCGAGGTCACCCGAGCTTACGAAAATTTTTCACTCAAGGATCATGCACTCGCTGGATCGTCCCGCTCCGATGCCAGTCCGGCGAAGATCTGGCTCCAGCTTGGTCTGATCAATGCCCGGGGCATTCCCACCCGCCGTGGAGTCCTCTTCAGTTATTTCAATCATGGAGAGGGGCTTGCCGTTGCCGCTGCACTGGAAGATGCGGACTACCCCATTGAACAACTGGTCTGGGATTTGGCAAACCTGCGAACGGGTCACCGCTTTGACGAACTCGGAGATCTTGGCAGTCGGCTCAGTTATGTCTGCCGCGAGAGCTATGGCAGTGTCTCCCACCCCGGATACCTTCATCGTGGATTGCCCGAGGAATACGGAGAGGGAGGTTCTGAACTCGTCTTCAACTTGAGCAAATCCGCTCGCTGGAAATACGAAATCATCGGAGGTGAAATCAGCGAAGGCGACGTTGAGCGGGTCTGGCTCGAATGGAAAAGCGTGCTGCGGCAAATCGCAAATGCCCCTGAATTTCCCTGGTCGCGTTGGCAGGAGCTTCAGGCTCAGGCACGCGAGCGCATCCAGATTGCAACTACCTCCCACAACCTGCTCGACTTGCCAGCACTGACCGTGCGCCAGCGTTCCCGCAAGCCAATGCCGTTTCGAGCCAGACGTTCCTGAGATATCGTGACGCGCCAAGAAGCAGAATGAGCATCGGTGTTGTCTGTTTGGGGATAGCGGCTTTGAGCATGCCATCGAGCCATTCCGCAAAAAAACTCCTTCGCCCTTGCCTTTTCCGGCTCCAGCTGCAGGGTTAACATTCATCCGATATCGGTTCATCCGATGCCAGATTTCCTCCTTCCGGTCCTTCACCGGAATTACAGACCAACCTACTCACTTCCAGATATCATGCGCCTCCTGCTTCCTGCCCTTGCATGCGGCTGCCTCGTTGCTGCAACCGCACTTCACTCCCAAATTGTTTTCAGCTTTGATGATGGCTCCCTCATACCGGAAAACGACTACGATCCTATCACCATCGGGAATGCCGAAACCGAGAGCCATTTCAATTCATTTACGAACTCAACCGGATGGGACTCCGCGCTGCAGGTCAGCGGAGCCAACGGATTTTTTTCCACCCCACAGAATCAGGCGACCGCAGGCGATGCTTTCTTTTTTAGCATCGACGTCGCATCGGGCTATGTCTTCACCGTTTCCGAGATCAGTTTTCAGGTGCGGGGTACTGGAGGATCTCCCCAGCAGGTGGGTTTTTCGCTTGGCAGCCTAAGCCACAACTTTGGAGCGCTCTTCAGCAACGATTCGGAAATCAAAACCCTTTCCCAAAGTTCGCTTTCGATTCAGCTCACGGGGGCTGATCGATTTGCGATTCAGGGATGGGGTTCTTCAGGTGCATCAGCACTGCAACTGGACAATATCCGAATCACGGGTTCCCTTACCGCCATTCCCGAACCCTCCACGTATGCGGCAATTCTGGGAGCGGTAGCGTTGGGCATCGTCTTCTACCAGCGACGCAAATCCCGATACACAACGCAAAACAACCCCACGAAGTTGCCCTGAAGCTGAATCACCCCGCATTCCGGCGTGTTTCAATCACCGCCTGAAATTGTTTCGACGCTGCGGCCCAGTCCAGTTCGCTTTGTGGCAGAAAACGGCACAGCTCAAAGGATTCCGCAATGATGGAACGTCCATCCCGGATGCGCTCGATCTTACCGTCTGCCTTCAGCTGTGCGAGCACGTTGCCAAGACTGCTCCCCTCAAGCGGTCCCGCCAGCACTTTGCAGCCCGTCGCATCCGCTGCGAGTTGATTGAGAAAATCATTCTGTGATCCGCCACCAAGGATGTGAATCGTATCGTAGCCTTTCCCGGTCACTCGCTCTATTCCTTCTTTCACGGAGCGGTAACTGAGTGCCAGTCCCTCAAAAATGGATCGGCAGATCAGGGCCGGCGTCGCCTCCACTTGCTGTCCGGTTGTTTCGAAAAACGCCTTCACGCGCTCAACCATGGGACCGGGCGCTTCAAACAAGGCATCGTTGGGGTCCAGCCAAGCCTGGAACGGTGGCGCTTTTGCTGCGAGTTCCCGAAGGGCATCATAGCTCAGCCCCAGGCCCTGCTCATCCCAGTCGCGTTTGCACTGTTGAAAGATCCAGAATCCGCTGATGTTTTTGAGCAGGCGAATCGTCCCTTCCACCCCTCGCTCATGCGTAAGTCCCATCGCATTGGCAACGGCGGTCGTGTGGCAGGTTTCCGATTCCACCCCCATCAGAGACCAGGTACCGGAACTAATGTAAATCGAGTCGGACGAACTCAGCGGACAGGCCGCCACAGCCGCCGCCGTATCATGAGAGGGCGTGGTCACGACAACCATACGATCACTTCCCACTTCCGCCGCCACATCAGGTTGCAATTTGCCCAGGAGCGTTCCCGGTTCCACCAGCTCCCCAAACAGCGAGCGGGGAAATGCAAAACGCTCGATCAGTGTATCCGACCACTCTCCACTCTGCGCATCGAGCAATTCACTGGTCGAAGCAATCGTCATTTCGTTCGTTGCGACACCACAAAGCCAGTAGTTCAGCAAATCAGGAACAAACAACAGTTGATTTGCATGCTCCAGCAAAGAACCTGCCTGCCGCGACTCTGCAAGGAGCTGATAGATGGAGTTGAAGTGAAGGTGCTGAATGCCCGCAATGGCATAGCGCTCCGACTGCGGCACAATCTGCTCGGATACCGCGTCCATGCCATTGGTGCGGGAGTCCCGATAACAGTAGGGAATGCCCAGCAGGCGACCAGTCTTGTCTATCAGTGCAAAATCCACTCCCCAGGTATCCACACCGATGCTCACGACATCGTCGCCATAGCGCTGTACTGCCTCACGCATGCCCGCCTTGATCGACGCAAAAATGTGGGTGATCTGCCAGTACAGCGAACCCCGGATCGAGATCGGTTGATTGTCAAAGCGGCACACTTCTTCCAGACGAATACGCTGGTTTTCAAAAATTGCAGCCAGCACCCTCCCGCTGCCAGCACCTACGTCCGCCGCTAAATATACGTTTCGTTTTCGCATGATCTGCGCTTTGGTCAACTCCGTGAAGCAAGCACCTGGGATTCGTAGGTCTTGACCTCCTTCAACCAGTCCGTTCCGGTCGGAACCTCATTGCGCCGACAGAACTCCTCCCATACCAGCCCCCAGGGCAGATTCTTGTATTCTTCAAGAAGCGCCAGTCGCGAGGTGAAGTCTCCTTCCCGCTCCAGCTGCTGCAGGCTCACTGAGGGTTCGAGCAGGGCCTTCAGCAATGAGCGCTGCGCCGAACGCGTGCCAATTACCCAGGCCGCAATGCGGTTGATGCTGGCATCAAAAAAATCGAGTCCGATACGCGTGCTGCCAAGAAAATTTCCGCGAACCAGCTCTTCCATGACCGCCGTCGTTGCGTCATCACAGAGCACCACATGATCCGAATCCCAGCGAACACCGCGGCTCACATGCAACAGGGTGCCGGGAACAAACTGCTGCACCGCACTGAGTTTGTCGGCAATCTGCTCAGTCGGATGAAAATGCCCCATGTCCAGACACAGCCACTTCTGGTTCTTCACCGCATAACCCAGATAAAACTCATGTGATCCGATCACGCAGCTTTCGGAACCGATGCCAAACAACTTGCACTCCACTGCGTCGATGTTAAAGGGGCTGGTATCTTCGGCAAACACCACATCCAGCGCACTTTCCAGGCGTTCGCGATACCCCTTTCGATCCACCGGAGTATCCTTGAATCCGTCTGGAATCCACACGTTGGTCACGACCGGATTGTCGAGCGCTTTGCCCATTTCGGAAGCAATTTGACGCGAACGCTTGCAGTGCTCGATCCAGAACTCTCGAATTCCAGAATCCGGGTGGGACAACGTAAACCCATCATCCGATTTGTCATGGGAAAAGCAGGTCGGGTTGAAATCGAGTCCCAGGCCCTGTTCCCTGCAATACTGGACCCATGATTCAAAGTGAGTATACTCGATGGCATCCCGGTCCACAACCCCGCTTCGAAAGTCGCCGTAGATGGCGTGCAGGTTCAGGCGCTTTGCTCCCGGAATCAGGCGTGTCGCGAAACTGAAGTCCTGACGCAGCTCATCCAGCGTTCGCGCCTTGCCCGGATAATTTCCTGTCACCTGTATGCCACCGGTCAGGGAACCCGCACGTTCAAATCCTCCCACATCATCTCCCTGCCAGCAATGCATGGAAATGGGGATCGTTTGCAGGGTGTCGATCACGGCATCGGTGTCCACACCGATCCCCGCATAGCGTTCTTTAGCGATCGAATAAGTAGCATTCATAGTCAGATTCCTTGAAGTTGGGTAGTCGAATGATCACAGATAGGCTGAGATCGAAGCCGGCCCCGATGCAGGGGGCCGACTCCTGAGTGTAAACTGGAAACAGGAGCTGTGCCACACAATTCCTGAGTTCCGGAAAATGGGATAACGCATGGTCACACGGATCATGCCTCAGATCACCTTGTTCCAGGTGTCCTTGAGGGTGTGGGCTGACTTGAGCAGGGCCTGTTTCTCCTTGGGCCAAAGCTCAATTTCAAGGTGTCCTTCAACGCCTCTCTTGCCCACCACGGTTGGCACGCTGAGAGAAATGTCACGAATACCATAACACCCCTTCTGCACGCTCGACACTGGCAGGATTTGCTTCTTGTCCAACAGCACCGAGTGTATCGTTTCGGCAATCGTTGCTCCAACGGCCCATCCCGCACCACCTTTGCGCTTGATGACTTCGGCTCCGCTACCACGGGTGCGCTCGAAGATCTGATTTTCAAAATTGGGTCGAAGCGACGGATAACCCTTAAGGGCAAGTCCTGCCGCGGTAGCACTGCTCCAGATCGGAACCATCGTATCCCCATGTTCCCCGAGTATCAAGGCCTTGACCTGCGAGGTGGGGATACCCATGTCCTGCGCGATCAGTGAGCGAAAGCGCGCAGTGTCCAGCATCGTGCCCAATCCATAGACCTGCCGCACATCCACGTTGAGGGTCTGAGCGGCAAGGTGGGTGAGAATGTCGACCGGATTCGAGACCACAAAAAACTGTGCATCCGAGCGGTATCCCGCGTCCTGTATACTGCCGAGTATCTGCTTGAACAGCAAAACGTTGCGATTGATCAGGTCCAGCCGCGACTCATCCGGCTTTCGCCGCAATCCCGCCGTAATCACAAACAGGTCAGAATCGGCCGCACGCGCATAGTCACCCGCATAGATGCGCTGATCGCCAAGGGATGAAGCTCCGTGCAGCAGGTCCAGCGCCTCCCCTTCGGCAAGCTCCTGATTGGCATCGAGGATCTGAATGTCGCTCACCAATCCTGCACACTGCAGGGCAAAGGCTGCGTTGGAGCCGACTCTGCCGCCTCCTCCAATAATGGTTACTTTCATAGACAAAATTTTCGGATTGATGGGGGGTTCTGTTTGGACCGTATTTCGATGCGTTCAGCTCGTTCCACTCTGTTCAACCGTTGCCACAGGAGCACACGTCACTGCCCAGCTGACTGAAAATCTCTCGCGTGATGGCGCGTACAAGGTCTTCGGCATCCGCATCTTCACTCTGAGCACGGTTGTCCCCAGGCATCGGACACTGCCCCATCATGTGGCTGATGAATCCCGGACGAAAGTCGGAGTTGTCGCAGAGTTCACACTCGCGCAGATTCTCCCGTTTGTCCTCCATGCCCAGATTCTTGCGGATCGCAATCAATTCCTTGGCTTCGTTTCCACTGATGGGAGTCAGTTCCTTTCCAAGCATGGAAGCGACCCAAACCGTCTTGCAGTATGACTCAGTGTTTTCCATCTTCCAGTAGGCATCTTCGATATCCTTGCCCCAGGTGATCACGCCGTGGTTGAGCATGAGCACAGCCATGTGTTCCACTGCGACACGACCCACTTCATCCGCATTTGCGGGAGAACCGGGTGTGCGGTATTGCGCCAGTCCGATCTCCCCGAGAAATACTTCCGCTTCGGGGATCAGGCATGTCGGCGGTCGCACTTTCGCTACGGCAAAGGCCGTTGCGTGCGGCGGGTGGGCATGGCAACACGCTTTGGCTTTGGGTTGACGCTTCATGATTGCCAGGTGAGTCATCGCTTCACTGGTACGCTTGAGCCGACCCGCAATCTGATTTCCCTCAAGATCGATCAGCGCCATGTCATCCGCCTGCATGAAGCCCTTGCAAATCAGGGTCGGGGTGCAGAGCACAAGGTTGTCCCCCACACGAACCGTAAGGTTGCCCCCGTTCCCATCGGTGTATTCCCGCTGCCACATGCGCTGCCCCATCAGTGCCATTTGCTCGCGAACACGGGTGACTTCAGGCGAATAATAAAATGCGCGGATTTCTTCACGGGTCTGGGGATCCTTGCCCGGCTCCCAGCTGAATTCATTGTCGGGCAACACAGGATCACCAAAGAGATCATCCCCATCCGCCCGCTTTACCGCCGCAGAAACGCGCTTGCGCGAACCCGCCTGGTGCTGGTTGAGCAAATCCTTGGCAGATGGTGTCAAAATCGCCTCTGCCGGAATCGATTCAATGCCCTTTCCTTCCTTGAGCAGGCTCTCCACCGTGCTCGCTGTAATCACTCGTTTCATAAAGGTTGTTTCGTTAAAATGATAAAATCCAAATTTGCTCACGGCGCCCACTGCATCTGATCCACAATGACCGCATTGGTGGCATCCACCGGAATCGGTTGGGGGAAGGGCAACATGGCTTCTCCCCCTTCGGTAAATCCAATCACATCTCCTTCCCTGGCTCCAAGATTGTCATAGACAACCGTGCTCGGCTCCTCCCAGGGAATTGTCGTACCTCCGGCATGAGCAGCAATCTGCGCACGCCCCATTGGCGCAACAATCAACCACCTCGCCCCGGAAAGGGAGGGTTCGTGCTGACTGAGCACCACGCGTCCAATCACCTTGCCGAACCTCATGATGCCGTCCTTTCGTTGCTGTGGGAATCCACTATGCCCACGACCACATTGCGCAGGGGCGTTTTGGGATCCTTGAGCCATACCTGGCAGGCGTCACCATCTGCATCCACCAGCACCGTATTGCCAATGCCCGCTCCAAGCCAATCCCCGGCACCGACAATGCGTCCGGTGCCATTACCATCATGCCCGAGCACCTCGCAGAGCAGCAGGCGGACCCCGCGAAGTCCGGGATGACAGGCGGCCTGTGTCACGTTGCCAACGATGCGTGCGAGAATCATGCGTTTGAGTTCCGGTTTGGTTTCAATCAGGCGATGATGTTCAACTGGTCCACCATCACACAGCGGCGCTTGCGCGTGAAGGTCAGGGTGGTGACGATTCCCTCCCCAGTCGTCGTTGCGATCGAGTAGTTGAGATAGCCCTCTCCACCGAGTCCAAGGCCGGCAACGCTGGGTCCATTCTTCACAAAGAGCGTGCAATCCATGCGACGCCCCATCTGCGTCAGGTTGTCCAGATTTTTGGAGTGCATGATCGCGGAATGCCGATACTGATGCTCACTCTGATAGGCGAACTCAATGGCTTCATTCACGTCCCGTGCACGCACAACCGGGATCACTGGCATCATCTGTTCCTCCTGCACAAAGGGGCACTCCATCGAGCACTCGGCAAACAATACTTCGGTCGAGTCGGGACAACTTGCTCCAGCAACCTTTGCCAGCACTGTCGCGTCCTTGCCCACGTAGTCCCGGTTGAGCACAGGGTGCGAACATCCGCCTCCGTCTTCGCGGTAAGTAAACACTTCTCCTGCCAGACGACTCATTTGCTCCGGTTTGAGCAAGTGTGCCCCCGCGCGCTGGAAGGCCTGCAAAAACTCGCGATACACCTTGTCCACGACGATCACTTGCTTTTCACCAATGCAAAGCAGGTTGTTGTCATACCCACCACCCTGTATGATGCAGCGCGCCGCAAGATCCAGATCCGCCGACTCATCAACCACCACTGGTGGGTTGCCAGGTCCCGCGCAGATCGCCCGCTTGCCGCTCTTCATCGCAGCCGCCACCACAGCCGGTCCACCTGTGATGCAGAGCAGGTCGATATTGTCCGAAGCACACAGCTCGTTAAAGGATTCAATTGAGGGCTTTTCGATGATCGTAACCAGGTTCTCAATTCCGGTTTTGTGAAAGATCGCATCATTGATAAACGCAATTGCCTCCGCAGCGCAGCCCGCTCCTCCGGGGTGTGCGTTGAAAACAATGCCATTGCCCGCAGATACCATGCTCACGATGTTGCCCGCTATCGTGGGAATCGAATGCGTCACGGGCGTGATGCCCGCAATCACACCAAAGGGTGCATACTCTTCGAGCGTGATGCCGTGGTCTCCGCTAAGTCCGTTCGGTGCCAACCACTCGATGCCCGGCACCAGCTTCACAATCTGAAGTTTTTCAATCTTGTGGTCGAGGCGGCCTATGCCTGTTTCCGCAAACTCCAGTTTCCCCCACTCAACCGCTTTGCTCTCGCAGATCTGCTTGACGAGATTGACAATCTCCACTCGTGCGGCAATGCCTTTTGCCCGAAGCTGGGACTGCCCTTTAGCCGCTGCTGCGGCCGCTTCGGCGGCCGTTTCAAAGACGCCCCTGCGGCGGGCTGAGGTCGTGCGAACCGTTGGTGCTGCAGGCTTGGATGCCGCTGTGCTTCCACTTTCCTGCAACTTGGCAAGCACTTCTGCAACCACGGTTGAAATGAGTTGTTTATCCATTCGAAGAACTACTTTGATAAGTTGATTTGCCGAGAACCTTCACGGAGTCGACAATGCCGACCACGGACGCATCCACGGGAACCCCTTTGAGTCCAGTCACCTGGCGGGCAGAACTGCCTTGAACAAACAGCACCACTTCGCCCGTTCCCGCTCCCATCGTGTCCACCGCGACGATTGTATTTGCCCCATCCCTGAACTTGGCGGGGTCTGCCGGGTCCACCAATAGCGGACGGAGCATCACCAGGCGCCTGCCCTGAAGGCTGGACTCCTTCTTGGTAGCAACCACCTGGCCTATGACTTTGGCTACAAACATGTTTTGTGCGGATTCGTTGCCGAATCGCGTTCGGGGTTATTTCGCAGCGGGCTTGCGCGCAGCACTGGCTTTGGGCAACACCGTAGCGATGCCATCACTGGGACGCGCAATCACATGTGCACTGAGCACCTCACCGATTGCCTGCGCGGCTTCCACTCCCGCATCTATCGCAGCCTTGACCGCAGCGACGTTGCCAGAAACGGTGACACTGACCATCGCGCTTCCCACGTTTTTCATGGGGCCGACTACTTCAACGTCAGCAGCCTTGAGCATCGCATCAGTGCCAATGATCAGCGCTGACATACCTTTGGTTTCGAGAAGTCCAATTGCTTGTTGCATGTTTTTCCTTGGTTTGGTTTTTGAAAGGGATTCTGCCATCCGGGGATCCTCATCAGGCAGGTTTAGGTGGGTTGGAACCCAAAAATCTTGCAGTTTCGCGCGCCACTACGAGTTCCTCATTCGCGGGTATCACAAAAACTTTCACAGGACTGTCGCTTTGACTGATGCAGGCTTCCACTCCCCGCACCTCCGCGTTGCGCCGCGCATCGAGCCGTATTCCATATGCCTCAAGTCCTTCACAGACTGCCGCTCTCAGGAAGTCGGCATTTTCCCCGATGCCCGCGGTAAAGACCAGCGCATCCAACCCGCCCATCTGAAAGGCGTAGGCTCCGAGGTAGCTGCGAATACTGTAGACCAGGGAATCCATCGCAAGGCGCGCTCGTGCATGTCCGTTCGAAGCGTGTTCCCAGATGTCCCGCACATCATTGCTCACCCCCGAAAGTCCCAGCAGTCCCGACTCCCGGGTCAGCTGGAGTTCCACTTCTTCCATGCTCAGCCCCAGCGTCTTCATCACATAAGTGGCCGCCATGGAGTCCAGTTCGCCCACTCGGTTATTCTGCGGCAATCCACTCTGGGGACTCAGTCCCATACTCGTGTCGATCGCACAGCCATTGAGAATTCCCGTGACCGAGCTGCTTCCGCCCAAGTGACAGGAAACAACCCGTAGTGGCGAGTCCGCCACTGGTGCAAGTTCACCATGATACAGATTCTGCACGCGCTGTGCCACATCGTCACGCCCCATCAGTTGTGCAGAACGTTCGGCAATATACTTGTGGCTCGCTCCATGAAATCCATGACGCCGCACGCCAATCGCCTCCCAACTCTCCGGTACCGCGTAGTGCCGACTCGCAGGAATGGCCCACTGATAAAATGCGGTTTCATACAATGCTACCAGTCGCGCGCGGGGCAGCGCCCTGGCAAATTGCTCAATCCCGTTGGCATAGGCCGGATTGTGCGCTGGTGCAAGCGGTGCTGATTTGCGCAGGTCTGCAATCACATGCGCATCAGCAGCCACACAACCCGTGACCTCAAAACCGAGCACCGTCTTAAATCCCACCGCATCAATGGCCTCCGGTCCCGTCAAGTGCCCTTCGGATTGCATCTGTGCAAGCGCATCCCGAATGCACACCGCATAGTCGGCCACCCGCTCGTACCCACCCTTGGTGAGCAGCTTGAGCGCGTCCGTATTCCCTTCAAACAAGCGATATTTGAAGGAGGTCGAACCGAGGTTTGCAACCAGGATGTGCATGGATGAAATACGTGTGTACGAGCGACAGGCAGAGGGGTATTTTCCCAGTTGATGCCTTATCCAATGAAGCTGCCGAGCTTTCCGAGATCGTCATGCGGACGCGCAATGACCTGCACAGCGACGATTTCTCCGACACGACTGCCTGCCTCCGCTCCCGCATCAACAGCTGCTTTCACCGATGCAACATCACCGGTGAAAAGTCCGCAGACCAGTCCGCTTCCGACTTTTTCCCAGCCGGTCATGGTGACGTCTGCCGCCTTGAGTGCTGCATCCGCAGCTTCGATCAGGGTCACGAGACCCTTGGTTTCAATCATTCCGAGTGCTTGTGAAGCCATATTCGTTTCTTTCGTAAAGGTTTTGATTTGGAAAAAGTTACTGCCTCAGACTCCGAATTGCTTCAGGATGTCCCCGTGTGGTCGGGCAATGACATTGGAGGATACAAGCTCACCCACTTTCTGGGCTGCTTCTGCGCCGGCTTCCACCGCCGCTTTTACGCTTCCCACATCCCCTTTAACGATGACTGTGAGAAAGCCTCCACCGATCTGGACTTGTTTCAACAACTCCACACCAGCTGCTTTGGACATCGCGTCGCTGGCTTCAACACTGCCAACAAATCCGCGGGTTTCGATCATTCCGATTGATTCACTCATATTGCTTACCTGGGTTTATTTTTCTGAAAGTTTAGGGTTTGAAAAAGGGGTTGATAACGGAGCATTCAGGACTTGAGCAGCTCACAATAGGAGTCGGGACCGAGGCCACAGGCGTTACCTTCGTCCGTATCCAGGTGCACTTCGAGCTTAAACTCCGGCTTCACACGGACAAACAGGCGGTCAAAGGTCACTCCGCACTCACCGTGAACTTTGAGTTTCATGAAGTCTTTGTCCTTCACACCATAATGCGCAGCATCTTCCGGGGACATGTGCACATGGATCGCCGCCCGGATCACGCCTTGCTTCATCTCAAAATATCCCTTGGGTCCCATCAGCATGCAGCCAGGTGTACCCGCAATGTCACCCGACTGCCGCACGGGGATATCAAACCCCAGCGAACGCGCATCCGTGTAGGCCAACTCCACCTGATTGATGTCGCGACAGGGTCCAAGGATGCGCAGGTTTGAGATCACACGACTGCGAGGACCAATCAGCGTGACCGACTCCTGGGCCGCATACTGCCCTTCCTGGTAAAGCCACTTCATCGGGGTGAGCTGGTGTCCGGATCCGAACAGAACCTCCACTGCTTCCTGAGTCAGGTGACAGTGCCTTGCACTCACGTTGACCAGAAGTGGGTTGGGCGCAGATGCCTGTGCGGGCAGCGGCCTGCCCAGGTGGTGATAGACACTTTCACGCACCAACTTCTCAATCATCATTCGGTCGGGGATCACTTGCATGTTTTCCGGTTTTGTGTTGGAAAATTGTGGTATTATTTGGGTTTTAAGTGCTTTTACTTTGACTAATCAAGCAAATAAACCAGATTTTAGAAGAAATTCCAACATTTTCCCACACAACCATGCTGGCTGCAGACCGACACAAGCTCATCCTGAAACAACTCGACGCAACGGGCAGCGTTCGCACGGTTGACCTCGCTTCCCAGTTCAGGGTCACGGACGAAACCATCCGTCGGGATCTCGAAAAACTGGAAAAGGACAATCTCGTTCAGCGCACCCACGGAGGAGCGATCAAACCCCAGACCCAAGTCCGTGACCGCACCTTTGAGGAACGTCGTGTGCAGAACATGGAGGCCAAGCAGCGCATCGCACGCACTGCCCTGTCACTGATCGAACCCGGAGACCGCATTTTCATTGATGCCAGTTCGACTGCACTCCAGCTCGCCCGCCTCATTCCCAATCTCAAGCTGGTTGTCATGACCCACTCTTCACTGGTTGCTCAGGAACTGGCGCAACATCCGGACATTGAACTCATCCATTCCGGCGGAGTGCTTGATCGCGCCTCGCAATCCTATGTGGGTCCAGCCGCAATTGCCACGCTGAGGCGCTATCGCGTAGACAAGGTCTTCTTCTCAGGAAACGGTATCGACGAATTGCGCGGTATCAGTGAAATCAACGAGGCGCAGGCCTATATCAAGGAGATGATCATCCCGCGCAGCGGCTCCGTCATCTTCCTTGCCGATCCGAGCAAGTTCGGAGTCAACTCCACTTACTTTTTTTCCCGCTGTCAGGCCATCGACACCTTGGTCACCTGTTGTGAGGCCGATCATCCGTTGCTCGACCAACTCGAAGACGAGGGAATCGACATCCGGAGGGCAGAGTGAACTGTCAGAAATGATGCTTCGTGAAAGCACCAAACTTTCGACTATATTGAACCCAACAATCCCACCCGCAAACACGCAGGTCCATCACCCCAATGGTCGCGTGCACTATTGAACCTTAGCCATTGTTCAACCCTGCATTTCAAATCCATGATCCCGACACAACGAACGGTCAGCAAAAACGTGCAATTCATGATCACCTGTCTTTGCGACACCTTTTATGATGAGGTCGCACGCGCATCGGTTGAGGTGCTCGAAGAGGTCGGCTGCACAGTGACAGTGCCTCCCGCACAAACCTGTTGCGGACAGCCCGCCTTCAATGCGGGAGACTGGGATGCCGCGCGCAAGGTGGTCCGCCATACCCTGAATGCCTTCGAGGGCGACAGTCCCATCATCATTCCTTCGGGATCGTGCGCCCACATGGTGTTCCATGGTTACGAACTCTCATTCGAGAAGGAAGCGGCTGAGCTGCGTGAAGCGGTTGCCAGCTTCGCCAGTCGCACCTGGGAACTCTGTGATTTTCTGGTGAATGGTCTTGGAATCGATCAGTGGCCCGGTCGTTTCGAGGGGAAAATCAGTCTGCACCGCTCCTGCCACACCCGCGGCTCCGACACTTATGCCGCAGCCGTAAAATTACTCACTTCCATTGAGGGACTGGAGGTGCTCGAATTTGACGAATCCGAACAGTGCTGCGGTTTTGGTGGAACGTTTTCCGTCGCCTACCCCAATACCTCCGCCGCCATGGGCACGCTCAAGCTCGACAAGCTCACTGCGGTGAAACCCGATGTGATCGGTGCCGTCGACATGGCCTGCATGCTGCACCTCTCCGGTTTGGCAGAAAAACAAAAGCGTCCCATCCACAAACTGCATGTCGCCGAGATCCTGATGCAGTCACTCCGCAATGCCAACTCCCGCTAAGCTCATGAAAACCTACCAGCCCATCGATGCCTTCACCCGCGATCTTCCCGCCGAGGTCAAGGAATCCGTCTACAGCTCCAGTAAGGCCAAATACGACAAACGGCTCAGCTCCCTTCAATCCAGCTTTTCCACACCTGACCACCTGCGCAAACTCGCCGGACAGATCAAACAACACACCCTGGAAAATCTTCCAACCTATCTGGAATCCGCCATCCGGCAGCTGGAGGGAAAGGGTGCCAAGGTACACTACGCCAAAGATGGTGAGCAAGCCAATGCCACGATCCTGGGGATCCTCCAGTCCATCGGAGCCACCCGCCTCATCAAGTCCAAGAGCATGGTCAGTGAGGAAATTCACCTCAATGCCTATCTCGAAAAACATGGATGCGAGAGTATCGAGAGCGACCTCGGCGAATTCATCGTTCAACTCGACGAAGATATGCCGTCCCACATTGTCACCCCGATTGTGCACAAGAACCGGCGACAGATCGCAACGACTTTTGAGAAAAAGGGTCTCGGAGAATACAATGACGACCCCACCACCATCACCCGTCGCGCTCGCAGCTACCTGCGACAAAAATACCTCGACGCCGAGGTCGGCCTGACGGGCGCCAATTTTGTTTCTGCAGAGAGTGGCCGCATCGTCCTGGTCACCAATGAGGGCAATGCGCGCTTCTCCATCAGCGCCAATCGCACCCAAATCGTGTTGGTTGGTATCGAAAAACTGGTACCACGCGACAAGGATCTTTCACTCTTCCTCAATCTGCTCGCACGTTCAGCCACCGGTCAACAATTAACCGTTTACACCCAATTCCTCAACGCCCCCAAGGCGGAAAACCAGCCGGATGGACCCGAATCCCTGCACGTGGTCTTCCTCGACAACGGACGCAGCGATATCCTAGCCGGAGAGTTTCGCTCCATCCTTCGCTGCATCCGCTGCGGAGCCTGCCTCAACGTTTGTCCGATCTACCGTCAGTCGAGCGGTCATGCCTACCGTGCCGTTTACCCGGGTCCGGTCGGAGCAGTGCTCAGCCCACTGCTTGCAGGCAAGCGCTATCCCGAATTTGCAGATCTTCCCAAGGCGTCCAGCCTCTGCGGAGCCTGCAATGAGGTCTGCCCGGTCGATATTCCACTACCCGAACTGCTGCTGCGCCATCGCAACAAGGCCAAACAGGAGCACCTGCCCAAAGCATCCGCCGGCACTCCACCAATGGGTCCCTGGGCGATGCTCTGCTCAAGTCCGGCACTCTGGAAGACCACCTTGGCGACCGGCAAGGCCATGGACTACATTCCGATGAAACTGGTACCCGTTCCCGCAGTGCAGGCCTGGACTCAGGCCCGCACCCTGCCCCCGTTCCGCGGTGGAAAATTCCGCAAGTGGCACGAGTCACGAAAACAGGACTGATCCTGCGAACACTTACCGAAAAAAGCACACACCATGGACGCCAACGCCTTTTTTGATCCGATTCGCAAAGCTACTGCGATGCCCGATGATGCACCCCGAACCGCGCTTCCGGACTGGGATGCATCCGCACTGCAATCCAACCAGCAGCCCGCTTTGCATGACCCCACCCAACTCTGGCAGTGCTTTAAGCAGCATTTTGAGGCCGTACACGGTGAAACCGTAGAGTCATTCGAAGCACTTGCAGCATTACTTCAGCAGGCTGAAGCAGGCCATGGTTATCTGGCTCCAGAACTGCACCCATCCGTCTCACCACTGCTGCAACGCGCTGGCATCAGTTGCGAAACGGAACTGGACGCCTCCCGCATCGATTCCTATGCGTTCGGCATAACTCGCGCTGCAGGCATCATCGCGGAGACAGGCTCCATCGTGCTCAAGGAACACTCCACCCCCAGCCGGCTCGGAGCACTGGCACCATGGATTCACATTGCTGTGCTGGATGAGTCCACACAACGCTATGCGACACTGCTCGATGCCATCATGGACCTCGGCGACGATCCCTATGTTGTCTTCGTCACCGGACCGTCGAAAACCGCTGATGTGGAGGGCATTCTCATTGAAGGAGTTCACGGACCCGGTCGTCAAATCTGCTGGAAATCCTGAAGCGCATTGCAATGTTGGACCCCAACCTCAGACGCTGAACTCGAGCACTGCGTTTCCGTACCTTCCGGCACAACTTGCTCAAAACCACTCCCAAGGAGTTTACGATTCGCAATCAAAAGAGCCGGATCCGAGAACAGCTCCCGAATCCGGCTCACCCATATATCTCTCCCAAATGTCCGTTAGCAATAAGGGACCTGGAAAGTCATGTTTCAGGCACCCGGCAGCATGACCTTGTCGATGACATGGATCACGCCATTCGAAGTCTTGATGTCAGTCTTGACCACATTGGCTCCCTCAATCTGAACACCCGATCCGGAAACCACTACCGTCGCAGTTTGTCCATTCACCGTAGTGGCTTCCATGTTCTTCACATCCGCAGCCATCACTTTGCCAGGAACGACGTGATAGGTCAGAATTCCGACCAGCTTGTCTTTGTTCTCAGGCTTGAGCAGGCTTTCAAGTGTTCCGGCAGGAAGAGCCGCAAAGGCTTCGTCAGTCGGTGCAAATACCGTAAAGGGACCCTTCCCCTTCAAGGTGTCCACCAGACCCGCAGCCTGCACTGCGGCAACCAGTGTGCTGAATCCACCAGCACTGACCGCCGTGTCAACAATGTCCTTCTTCGAGGACGATTTACCGTACGAACCGGCATGTGCGATTGAAGCCCCGAGCAAAGCCGTGGCAGATACGAGAGCAAGGATGGTTTTCAGTTTCATAAGATGATTTCCTTTGATGATTGCTGATGAGATTTAATTGAAATTACATCATCAAATTCTCATAGAAATCTAAATTTGCAAATGAAAATCTAATTTTTTAGATATTTTCTCTAAATTTTATTTTGGATAAAACATCCATGACACAAAATTTCTCTACAAAACTTAGATACCAAACTGTCAATGAGAAAGCCCGGTTGTGTCACAACCGGGCTTTGTAGAACAGCATTTCGAACAAGAATGCGCGATGCGCGTCCGCGATTCACGCTTTGTACACCGGATAATCGGTGTAGCCGTGCTCATCTCCTCCGTAATAGGTATCCGGATCAGGCTCATTCAAGGGCCAACCTGCTTGCAGACGCTCAGGCAGATCCGGGTTGGCAATGTAGAGATTGCCAAAGGCGACGGCATCGGCCTTGCCCTGTGCAATGGCTTCATTCGCCGACGCACCAGTAAAGCCCTGATTCGCGATGTACACCCCGCCGAAGCTCTCCTTGAGTTTGGGACCGATTGCCGTCGCATCGTAGGGTTCGCGCGCGCAGACAAAGGCAATTCGTCGCTGGGCCAATTCGCGAACCACATGCGTAAACAACTGCTCCAGATTTCCACCTCCCACATCGTGCGCATCTGCGCGCGGTGCAAGGTGCATTCCAACGCGATCCGCCCCCCAAACGGAAACACATGCATCAGTTACTTCCAGAAGGAAGCGCGAGCGGTTCTCGATGCTTCCACCGTAAGCATCCGTGCGCTGATTGCTTTTCTCGTGCAGAAATTGGTCAATCAGGTAGCCGTTGGCACCATGAATTTCAATCCCATCAAAGCCCGCTTCCTTCGCCAAATGAGCCCCACGACGGTACTGTTCCACAATACCCGGAATCTCTGAGATTTCCAACGCTCTTGGCACGGGGAAGGAGGTGAGCGGGCGAACACCGCTTACATGCCCCTCAGCCGCAATCGCACTTGGAGCCACGGGTGCCGCACCATCGAGGTACATCGGATGTGAGATGCGCCCTACGTGCCAGAGTTGGCAGACGATTCTGCCTCCCTTTGCATGTACTGCATCCGTGATCTTACGCCAACCTTCCACCTGCGCCTCGCTCCAGATCCCGGGAGTATCAGGATAACCGACTCCCATCGGGTCCACCGCCGTAGCCTCTGTGATCAGCAGCCCCGCAGACGCACGCTGGCAGTAATACTCCTGCATGAGCGCATTGGGTACGCGCCCAGCCGAAGCGCGGCATCGTGTCAGCGGCGAGAGCACCACACGATTGGGCAAGTGAAGAGATCCGACCTGCAAGGGTTCGAACAGCGATGGATGTTGCATAGACATATGCCAACACCGATGTCCATGTGTTGCACTCCTGCAAGTGCAGATCACGAATTCCCGTAATGGATTTCGAGTGCGGTACCCTCTTTTGCGGCCATCGTTCTGAAATTCCCTGAAACTCTTTTTTTTGCGTGCCTGAATTCCAGGCAAGCATTGACCTTTTGATGCACCTGTGGAATCTATTAATTCTCCCTTCTCCCCCACAGTTATCCCACCCGCCGCTTCAGCAACAGCTGGGCGGACGGATCGTTCACCACCCAGACATTCACTGACGATCAGTCAGAATTGTGCCTATGAAATCATCAACCCTGAAACCAACGGGGAAGCGGAGCCATGCAAAGCTCACGCTCAACTGGAAAACTCCCGCCAGCCTCATCGCTGTACTGATGCTGCTCGCCCCCCAGGCCCATACTCAACCTTCCGGAGGTCCCTATGGCCCGCAGCCAATGGACTATGCCGTTCCTGAGATCGCCGGAACAATCTACTACGTCGCACCCGACGGAAGCGCTGACGCAAGTGGAACCGATATCCAGTCACCCACCAGTATCGAGTCTGCCATCGCCAGGGTCGTCAATGGTGACGCTATTCTGTTGCGAGGTGGAGTGTACCGCACCGGAGACCTGCGTCTCAATCAGAGCATCCTCATGCAACCTTACCGTGACGAAGTTCCCATCGTCAAAGGCACCCTTCCTGCCACCGAATGGGTCGATCAGGTTCCAGATGCTTACAAGCACCGCTTTCCGGCACTTTGGGCAGTTGAGTGGGATCACCTCTTTCCCTCCCAGCCCGACAGTTGGTGGAGGTCTGCTTCAGCCGGAAGACAGACCCGTCTGCACAAGTTCAACAACGACATGCTTTTCATCGATGGCAACATGCTTCAGTCCACAGACTGGTTCGAGGGTCTCAGCGAGGACACCTTCTACATCGACTACGAAAAAAAGAAAATCTATCTGGCAACCGACCCGACAGACCGCAAAGTCGAGATCACGGCATTCAACCGCGGACTCACCATCAGTTCACAGGAAGAGCACGGCAAGGCACCCTCTGGAAAGGGTCCCACCATCCGCGGCATTCACTTTTCCCAATACGCCTTTCACATTCTCAATGTCGATGGGTACTTTCCCGAGAAAAAGGTCGACGAGTCGGAAATCGGAAAAGTGATCGTGCAGACCACACTGGAACATTGCTCCTTCACTCATGCCGGGCGCGTGGGCGTGTTTGTCTTTGGCGATGGCTTCACCATGCGTCACTGTCGTATCAGTGATACCAGTACCGAGGGACTTTATGTCTTTTCGTCATCCGATGTGCTGCTCGAGAAGAACATCTTCACTCGCAACAATGTGGAGCAGATCGCAGGTTATTATCCAGCAGCCGTGAAGATTTTCAACCAGACCCGTCGTGTGCGCTGCAATGACAATCTCGTGATCGACCTGCCCTACTCCAATGGGATCTGGTATGATGTGGGCAACATCGACGGTGTCATCACCAATAACTGGTTTGAAAACATCGGTTTTGTAGACGGACCCGCACCCAATACCCATGTCTGGCCCAGCCAGAATGCTCTGTTTTACGAAATCTCATCGGGGGCAACCGTGGCTGGCAATGTGTTTGTCAACAACGACCATGGCATACTGATTCTCAACGCAAGCGATTCGCACGTGTTCAACAATACCTTCATCAACAGCATGGCCGTGTTTGCCCGTGACGCCAGGGGCGATGGGGCCGACCATTTCGGCTGGCACGTGACCACAGGACCCGGAGTGGATGAGCGCGATGGACACCATTTTTTCAACAACCTGCTGATCGGCGAACCCTCTTTCGAGCGTCCCCTGGTGCTCGCCTGGCAACCCGAGGCCATGTGCGACCGTCTGACCACACCGTCACTGGAAACCCTTGACGCCAATGCCTACGCTCAGCACAGCCGCTCAGGTGCACCCCTTCTGATGCTGAACCAAAAACAGGAACAGTCCTGCGTCAACCCACTGACCTCCGTCCAAGAGATCCGCAGCTCGATTGCGGGCTATGAAGACAAGGGTGTCCAACTCGATTCATACCCAGCACTTCCACTGGTTTCGCTTCCCCTCAAGCGATTTGAACTGACATCCATGCATGGAATGGGCGAGCCACTGCCCATCCCGGAATCGGCAGCAACTGCCGCTTCGATGGATTCTGAAGTCACGCACATCGGCGCTTTTCCCGTAAAGTCGAACTGATCGTCGACCAAAACGGACCCGATCATGAATGCGGGAGGAGCGTTCCTGTTCCTTCCGCATTTCTCTTCGCATGCGTTCAACCCGCCTTCATCTGCGGAGTAACCGTTCGGCGCTTCCACCAGATCGCAATCCCGCTGACCGCCAATACTCCCGGAGCCAATCCGGCCAGTGCGTAGATCAGTTTGACCAGTGGACCCCCAAAATCCCCGAAATGCAGCGGTTCAAAGCTGTCCTTAACCTGCGCCCACCAGGATGCTTTCCGCAAATCATTTACGTGCAATACGGTTGCATCGTTTGCGGAGAGGGAAATCTGCGAACCGTACAGACTGCGAAACCAACCCGCCTCTCTGTGTCGTCCCCACAGGGTGAATTGCCCGTCCTTTGCCCAGGGCATCGATACATAGTGAGCCTCAAACCCAGCAATGTGCTGATCGGTGTTCGCCAGCATCTCATCGAGCGGAAAATCATCCGGATAAAGCTTCTCATGAAAGATTGCTTCATCAGCCGGATCGTGGTGTGGGTGCAGCCACTCTTCGACCAGATGGGTCAAATTCCAATAGGCACCTGTCGCTCCGAGCAACAGATTTGTACCCACTGACAGCACTCCCGTCAGTCGATGCACGTTGCCCCACAGCAATCGGGCCCCTCCTTTCCACCGCAGCGTGAAGATCATCTTCCAGAACCGTCGGTAAATCCACAGGCCGGACAGTCCCAAAAAGCACAACAGAACACCCAGCAATCCGGACAATGCCATGCCCACATGATCCATCAGCAGCACCGAGTGCAAATCCAGGATCCAGTGCTTGAATGTTGCATCCGCATGAACTGGTTCACTGAGTATGTCTCCCGTGTAGGGATCCATCGTCAAATAACGCCACTCGCGCGTGCCCCACGGCATGACATACACACCCTCAGCCGCCCGATCATCCTCACGCTGCAATGCCCATCCGGTCACCGCATGCTCCGGAAACGCCTGCTCGACCGCACGCACGCGCTCCGACCACGGCAGCTTTCCTTCCGGCAGTGGAGTCACTCGGGTGACTTCCGGAAAAAAAAGACGGTCCAGGTCTTCATGCAGCACCAGTACCGTGCCGGTAAAGCCGATCACGAGCAATCCGACCGCAGATATCAATCCTGCGATTGAATGCAGCTTCCACAATGCCCTGCGAAGGCGATGCCGACTCATGCGCATACGGAATCTTGGTCGATGATGCTTTCGCTGCAAGTTGCTCGGCTAACTAGAATCCCAACGTTGCCGAAAATAACAGGGTGCGCGGCGCTCCGACAGTCAGGTATCCGGCTCCGGGATAACCACCTGCAGAGGCCCAATAGTTCTCATCAAAAATGTTTTCGACGCGCGCCCGAAGCGTCATGCTCGATCCATTGTTCCATTCGAACACATAGCGAACACCAACGTCCAGTCGATCCCACGATGGAACCTTCTGCGTATTGCCACTGTCAGCCCACTGGGAAGAGGTATAAATCCAGCGTCCCTGAAAACTGAAGCCTTCGAGGAAAGAGGGGTCCCATTCCATTCCCATATTCAGCTGGGTCTCCGGTGCTCCAATCGATGCATTTCCGCTCACATCCGTATCAATGAGGCTCAGTCCTCCCAACAGGCGCAATCCACTCAAGGGTTCACCAAACAGTTGCAGATTGAGGCCGCGGTTACGCTGGTCATCCAATACGCGAAACACCCCATCCGAGCCAACACCCGCGATGGGTTTTTCACTCTGATACAAGCCCAAGGATCCGCCAACCCTTGCAAAATCAAATTTCAGTCCGACTTCCCACTGCTCCGTCGCATAGGGATCCAGTGCTTCGCCTGCATTGACCACCACCGTATCTCCTGACTGCGACGGCGCAACGTCACCGCGAACCAGGCCTTCGATCATGTTGACATAAATGGAATAGGCTTCCCCCAAACGCCATACTGCACCCAGCACTGGCGTGACTGCCTGCTCCGAATACGAAGACAACTGCGCACCTGTGTTGTAGTCGTAGCTGTAGGTCTCAATCTGCTGTGAACGCAATCCCAAGGTCAGCTGCAGTCGCTCCTCAAACCACAACAGCGTGTCGGCCAGTGCCAGGCTTCGCGTGCGCGTGCGCTCCGTTCTCAGGGGTGCATTCATGTCGCCCCCTACAAAAAAATTCGCTTCCGGTGCCGCAACAGCCACAGGTTCATCAATCGAAATTGCAAACCCACCAAAATCCGAGAAGGCATAGGCATTGTCCGACTCCAGCTCATAAACCGAAGCCGATACGACGAGCTGATGCAGAATCGACCCGGTTTCAAACTTTCCGCGCAGGCCAAGTTCCCCCGTGAGCACATCGTCCTCACGCACATTGTCAAATCGATAGGCGGAACCCGTTCCATCCGCTGCATAAACCGTCGGATTTGCGAACGAGTTGTCCTCCTCTCCCCGACGCAGGCCTGCACCCGCCCATGCCGTGATGTTTTCGCTGAGATCCCACTCAGCTCGCAGGGTTGCAAATACATCGGTCGAGTCCGAATAGGTCCAGGGCTGGGCAACAGATCGGGATGCATCCGGCGCATCCGGAATCTCAAGACCACTGCCAATCGTGATGTTCGGCTGGGCCGCATCACGCTCGAGTCGCTGGTATCCCAGATCCGCCGAAAGCCGAATCCGTTCACCCCGATAGTCCAGCCCCACTACCCCAAGCTGCAGGCTGACCGATTCCCCATCAACTGCGGAATCCCCTTCCCGCACGGCAGCATTGAATCGCATACCCCAGCGCTCCTGCGCCAGGCGTCGTCCCACATCGACCGCACCATAGAGCTGCCCTCCGCTCTGCACCCCCGTCGTCACGCGCGTTAAGGGAGCCGCGGGTGCCCGCTTGGGCATGATGTTGATGGCTCCTCCCAATCCACTTCCACCCGGTGCAGCACCATTCAGAAACGCATTTGCTCCACGCAGCACTTCAACGCGCTCAATCAGTTCGGCCGCGAGGTATTGCCGCGGCAGTAGTCCATACAGTCCGTTGTAGGCCATGTCGTCCGAATAGATCGGTAACCCGCGAACCATGTAAAGCTGCTGAAAATTGCCAAATCCCCTCGCATTGCGAACCGACGGATCATTCAGCAACACTTCCGCAACGCTCGCCGCTTGCTGTTGTTCAATCAGTTCCTGGGTATAGCTGGTCACGTCAAAGGGTGTTGTCATGAAATCCATCGATCCCAAAATTCCCACCCGGGAACCACTGCCGACCTGCCCACCTTCATAGGCAACAGGAAGACCCGCCGCCGATGCATCAGAACTCGCCACCACCCGAAACGCATCCAAATCGATGATGCGATCTGATTCATCCACATCCGCGTACAGCAGTGATGTCAGTCCTCCTGTCAGCAACACCCAGGCCATGCCCGATCCCATCGTCTTTTGTTTCATAGCTTCTCCTCAAAAGGAGGAATTCTACGCAATCTGCTCACGCCGCACCACCCCCAGAGGGATAAGCATAACCCCAAGACGGATTTTTTGTGCTACTATGATCCAGCAAGGGGCGTTTGCACCTGCTCCTTCACACGAATTCAGGCTCCGGTTTGATCCCAATCGTTGTCGGCGTAATGTGCTTCGGGTTTCCGCGAATCTCATTTGCATGTGTAACCGATGCACAAGCCGACACAGCCTTATTGAGTTTTCCCGGCAACTCTTAACCTTCCATTTCAGGCCCTCAGGGTCTGAATCAACCCCAAACCCAACTCGCCCATGCATCAACCCGACACCCCACCTGAACATTCATCGGAGAAAAAACCGTGGATCGTGATCAATCCACCGGTCTTCTTTGCCTCCGCTATCCTGACGCTTGCCTTTGTACTCTACACAATCCTCTCCCCCACATCGGCGGAGTTTGTCTTTGAAAAGGTGCAATCCTGGGTTGTCGAATCTGCAGGCTGGTTCTACATCCTTTCAGTCGCAGGATTTCTGGTGTTTGTCATCTTCCTAGCGCTTTCACCCTACGGAACCATTAAACTCGGTCTGGACCACAGTGAGCCGGACTACAGTTACCTCTCGTGGTTTGCCATGCTTTTTTCCGCTGGTATGGGCATCGGACTCATGTTTTTCGGAGTTGCCGAACCCATCATGCACTACGTCTATCCTCCCGTTGGCGAAGGGGCCACAGTCGAGGCCGCACGGGAAGCCATGCGCATTACCTTCTTTCACTGGGGAGTACACGCCTGGGCCATCTACGCCATCGTCGCGCTATCCCTCGCATATTTTGCGTTTCGCCACAATTTGCCACTCACCATCCGTTCCGCATTTTACCCGTTGATCGGAGAAAAAATTTACGGTCCCATCGGTCACACAGTCGATACCTTTGCCGTGCTTGGCACTATCTTCGGTGTCGCGACTTCGCTCGGATTTGGGGTCATCCAGGTCAATTCAGGACTCAACTATCTTTTTGACGTACCCACGTCGATCGCGGTTCAGGTTGTGCTGATCGCAGTCATCACCGCCATCGCCACCCTCTCTGTCGGACTCGGACTCGATACCGGTATCCGCCGCATATCCGAGCTGAACATCATCCTGGCAGTCGCACTGCTGCTCTTTGTGCTGATTGCGGGTCCCACCGTATTCCTGCTGCAAACTTTTGTGCAAAACACGGGCAACTACATTTCAGGACTGATGGCGACCACCTTCAACCTGTACGCCTACGAACCCACTGGCTGGATTGGCGGATGGACCCTCTTTTATTGGGGCTGGTGGATCGCCTGGTCCCCTTTTGTGGGCATGTTCATCGCACGGGTTTCCAAGGGGCGCACTGTACGGGAGTTCGTGATTGGGGTGCTATTTGTGCCCGTCGGCTTTACATTCATGTGGATGACGTTTTTTGGCGATACCGCCATCCACATGGTCATGATTCAAGGCATCCAGGGACTGACGGAAGCAGTTGCAGCCGACTCTTCGGTCGCGATATTCAGGTTTTTTGAGCAGCTCCCCTTTTCAAGTGTAACCTCCCTATTGGCCACTTTGCTGGTGGTCACGTTTTTTGTCACTTCCTCAGACTCCGGTTCTCTGGTTGTGGACATGCTCACATCTGGAGGGAAAGAAGAATCCCCCCTCTGGCAGCGCATCTTCTGGGCGGTCACCGAAGGGCTGGTCGCTGCCGTACTGCTGATCGCGGGGGGTCTCGGCGCTCTACAAACCGCCAGTATCGCCAGCGCGCTCCCGTTCACCGTGGTCATGATTCTCATGTGCTGGGGACTTGCGCGTGCCCTTCGAATCGAAACGCTCAAACGCACGACCCTGCGTGATGCACGGGTGCATCCGGGCATGGGGCACCCTGAGCGATCCTGGAAGGCACGCCTGCGCACCATGGTTCACCATCCTTCCAGGGATGAGGTTGAGCGTTTTCTTGAGGAAGTCGCCCGTCCCGCCTTCGAACAGGTTCGCGAGGAGTTGAAGGGACAAAACGTACAGGCCCGTGTGGAAAAAGGTGACGACGGAAGACTGTGGGTGGAGGTCTTGCACGCTGAGGAGACTGATTTCTACTACCTGGTTCGTCCTCGACGCTATGAGCCGCCTTCGTTTGTTCTGCGCGACACCCGCCAGAAGCGCCTGGAGAACCTGAAGTTCTATCGTGCAGAGGTGCACTTCAAGGAGGGAGGACAGGACTATGACATCATGGGCTGGAGCCAGTCCGATGTCATTCACGATGTCATCGATCAATACGAGCGTCACTTGCATTTCCTCAATGCCGTGCGCTAAACAATTCACCCAAGAATCAAAGGATAAGTTCCCACCACTCCGGGAGGGTGGTGGGCGATACTGAATTCGAATCAGTGACCTCCTGCGTGTCGAGCAGGCGCTCTAACCAACTGAGCTAATCGCCCTCATTCGCAACTTGCGAAAACGAGGATGAAACTGACGAAATCTGGGTGCGTCAAGCCCTGAAATGAAATTTATCGGGCAGGGAACGCATTCATCCATGACCTGAGTCTCCGGTGCTACCAGTTCGCATAGACCCCCCACAAATGGCAGGGCTGACGCTCACTCGGACTGGCCCAGTTCCACGTATGTGGGGGCATTGCGGTCGCAGTGCAGTTGACCCTCTTCATGCTGCAGTTCCACCACCTGAATCGAACTGCGCCGAAGCTCGGTTCCATCTGAAAAATGGGTCTGGTCCGCTGTGCGCCCCGGATGCACAAAATAGAAGAGCCAGGCACGATCCTCCCGCACCACAACATCAGGATGCCCTCCCTTCACGCGATCATCTTCACCGACTCCCGGCTCTCTCAGCAGGTTTTCTGGCTGACGCAGCCAGGTTGTGGCATCGTCAGAACGGTAGACGCCAAGCCCGTCCCACACGTCCACGACCATCCAATAATATCCCTTCCACCGAAAGACCTTTGGACCTTCACCCGCCTGATCTCCAACCGCTTTTCCTCGGTCTGTCCAATGCTGCAAATCCTCGCTGTCCGCGTAATAAATGGATTTCCCGTCACGCTCATCATTGTACCACATGCGCCAGTGTTTCGGTCCAAGCTGCAGAATTGCTGCATCGATCACCCGATCCGATGAGAGCACGATCTCCGTCGCATTTGACCAGTTTCGCAGATCTTCACTCTCCAGTCGCACCATGCTTCGTGGATAATCCCAGGTCTCAAAAACGCCTGGCACGAGGGTCAAGAACATGTAGTGGCTGCCATCCGGTGCGGTATAAACATCCGGTGCCCAAAAGGTGAGTCCATCATCCGGGTTGACCGCGCTCACATCGATATTCGCGGTTCCCACGTGGGTCCAGGTGCTTCCCCCGTCGCGTGACTCTGCAATGCCAATGTGCGAGCCGTGTACCCAGGCAACTCCGCTGAGTCCTTCCACATTTGCCCGTCGGTTGGTATAAAACATCCACCACGCCGCTTCATGTGGGTTCCAGATCACCACGGGATCCGCTGCCCCATCATACACCGGATCACGATAGAGCGGCTTCGGCGCAACCTTAGCGTCAGACACCGCAGTGCAAGGCAATACAAGGCTTGTCGACAGCAGTGGAAACAGGAAAAGCAGATTCAGGTATCGAGTCATGGGATTCGTAAGTTACTGGGTTTGTGGCACAAAACTGGGTGCGTGCATTGAACATCCTACGGCTTCCATCCTATCACAAGCCATCAAATGCCCGACAGTCAGATCCCCACTTCCGTTCACCCACGCCATTGATGCCTGACAAACGGAAACCTTCGGACTTTTTCATTCGTCAGTTGAAACCCTTGAATCGGATGCGATTGCGGATGCGACTCAATGCAACTGGTGTGATACCGAGGTAGCGCGCAACATCATTTTGGGTGATACGCTGGACCAACCCCGGATTGCAGCGAATCATTTGACCGTAACGCTCCTCTGCACTCAACGTAAGGAATTCGAGTTCTCGGCGTTCCTTCTTGATTGCAAGGGCAAGCATTGCCTCGAGAAGTGCATTCGAGAGTGTCAAATCGCATGCCGCTTTGTGCCGAAGGGCCAGCATGTCGACAGCATACAAGCTGCAGTTCTCGAGAGCCTGAAGACTAAACGGGTTGGGGATACCTTCAAACTGAGCACGAAGACTGCCCAGGAGCGAACCTTCCTCAAAGAAGGATTTCACAAACTCTCTGCCATCCTCGGTGACATAGGTCGCTTTCAATAAACCCGACTCTAACCAGAATGCTCGTGTATCACATTCTCCCTGGCGCGTCAGAAATTCACGATTTCGAATCTTCAGAGCTTTGCCATGTTCACCGAAAAATGAGCCAAGAAACATGATTCGATACTGATTTTAACTTCGGTAAATTACCTGCACGCCACACCGAGGTAGACTCACCTCTCACTCAACATTATCCATCCATGAAACTCATCAACAAGTCAATTCTGGTCACTGGGTCCACGTCAGGTGTGGGTCTCGAACTCGTCAAGCAGCTGTGTTCGGCAAATACGGTCTTTGCCGTCGGTCGGTCGTCGGAGAAGCTTGCATCCCTGAAGTCACAGCATCCTCAAATTACAGCACTTCAATGTGACCTCTCAGACATCGAATCCGTACGAAACCTGGCTGATGAGATACTCAGCCGTCAGCATATTCCAGATGTGATTCTCTTTAATGCCGCAATCCAGCATTCCCATTGGTTCGGAAACAAAATTCTGACGCCCGAGAAAATCGTTGAAGAAATCAATGTCAACCTGACCTCAACTTGCCTCCTTATCCATCTCTTGCTTCCCATGCTCACCTCCTCTGGCAAAGAGGTCAGACTGGTTTTCATCAATTCCGCTTTGGCCTTTGCACCCAAGCGCAGTGCTGCCATATACTGTGCCACAAAATCCGCATTGATGACACTTGCCCGTTCTCTGAATTACCAGCTGGGCGGAACGCAGATTCGCGTCCTTCAATCCTATTTGCCGATCATCGACACACCGATGACTGAAGGCCGGAAATGCAAGAAAATCCCTGCTAACCAAGCGGCTGCAGAGATTCTTACGGGCATCAATAAAGACCGTAGCGAATACGCGTTCGGAAAGGCGCGTATCCTCCGTTTGATCCACCGGATCGCTCCGTCCCTGGCCTTCCGAATCACCCGTCTGGCCTGACAATACGTGTCATGCGCTAGTCCTGTTTCCCTTGCTAGCCCTTTACGTGAATACCAGTCGCGTTGATGATGAGATTATCTTCTGTAGACTCCGCTGCCACGATTCCGACAACAACCACTTCGCTCAATTCCTTCAGTCCCTGTTGGCCGCGCAATTCGACTTCCAGAGGCATGCCATCCGCGTCCAGCACTTGCACCAGTGCGCGACGGGAGGCGAGCAGAGCCGGATCCTCGCAACACGCGTCCCACGGCGTAGAGCAGTGGTCATCCTCTCCCATTTCGTTGCAGAAGACAATAGCGTCATCCCCAACCACAAAGGAGGCAAATCCTTCGGTGAACGGATGCATGACACCCCCAATAACCCCAGCAACGGCGACGGGTTCCCCTGGAGACAATTGCCTTGCAGATGCGACGGCAACAACTTCTTCGGGAGCCGATTCGATCCAGATTTTGTCCAGGATAGCCGTCGATGACGAGGACTTGCTGGACGGTTCAACGGCTTGATCTCCTCCGCACCCTACAAGAGAGAGTGACACCGCAATCAGCAGTGCAATAACAGTAGTTTGAGTTAATTTTGATTTCATAGATTCAGATTTTCAGGATTTGGTTATTGGGTACGATACAGTTTCAAATCGAACTCACGCAGAGCGTAGCGCCACAGGCAGATCCGTTCGCAGGCACTTCAGTGCAGGTGGGGTCACGCCAACCACTGCCAGCAGCAAGCCGACGAGCAGTGCGATCAGGAAATTGGATGCGCTGATGCCCAGCAGAATGGTGCCAATGGAAAAGGGAACCATGGTCCCTTCAAGCAGCCATAGCCCCAGAAGCAGTGCAATAAGGATGCCAAGTGCCGCAGAGAGCAGGCTCTCCTGGATGAGCGTCCAGAATAGCCCGATGCGCGAGTACCCAATCGTCTGCAAGGCCGCCAACTCCTGAATGCGGGACGCATAGGCTGCGTAGAGCATATTCAATCCGCCAAAAACCGCCCCCACTGCGATCATGGCAGCAGTCAGCAAGGTCATCCAACGAATGGGTCCGTAAAATTTGGAGAGTTGTCGATAGTAGTCCGATTCCCTTACTGCCGAAAGCTCGAGATCGAGTCGCTGCTTGGCAAACAAATCCGCATATCGAAATGCTCCAGCATCCTCCAGCCTCAGGATCACGCAGGAAAGATTGTCCCGCTGCGTCAGAGTTTGCAGGTCGGTGCGCGGGATCCAGATCTCGCTCTCCATGACGGTACCGGGGGCATCAAAAATGCCCACAACCTCAAAGGATTGTCCTTCAAACTCCAGCTTGGAACCCATGCCCAGTATGGCAGGATCGGAGCCAAGTTGATAGGCTGCGAGGCGCCCAAGCATCACCTCACCCGAACGCGGGAATCTACCCTTCAGGATGCGGACTTCCCGGTGGACTTCAAAGGCTTCAACAGTCACTCCTCGCAGCAATCCCTGCTCGGCACTGCCATCGGGCAATCCCACCAGGCCCATATAGTGGACTTCCCCCGAAACCGCAGGTACGCCCAGGCGGGTTTCGATACCACGCACTCCCGCTGCGATGAGGGTCTCCGCACGGGTCGATACTTCGCTGCGCTCTACACTCTCCTCCGAGCCAGCTCCCACAAAGATCACGTTGTGCTTGGAACCGCTGGACACCAGAAGTCGGTCCATGCCTTCATTGAAACTGACTGCCCCCAGTAACAGTGCCACCACCAAGGCGACGCCGAAGGTTTGCTGAAAAAAGCGTGCCGGCGCGCGCATCACGCTGCGAATGATATAATGAAAGGGTAACATGGTTTTGGTAGTTTTTCAGCTGCGAAGCGCGCTGACGATGGGTCGTGTTGCAGACATCACTGCAGGCCAGAGAGAGGCGAGCAATGCGAGCAGAAGTGCGAGTCCGGTAGCGGTCAGGGCCACTTGAAGGTCAGGACGAAGTGCAAGCGTCAGTCCTTCATTTCCAAAGGTAAAACGCTGGCTTTCGAAGAAAGCAATCGCACCCAAAATGCCCACAAGACTACCCCCCAACCCGAGCATGACTCCTTCGCTGAGCATGAGCACCCCCGTGCTCAATCGCTGAAATCCCAGGGTCTGCAGCACGGCGGTTTCTTTCACACGGGACCGTGCAATCAAGACCAAAGCATTGCCGACCAGGGCAACCACCGCAATTGCTGCACCTATACCCAACCAGCGCGTGAACCCTATCAGCTGGATCATGTCCTTCGCCGTCTGAGCAAAAAAGGCCTTTTCAGGACGGGTGTGCGTCGGGGCAGAGTCGGATTTGAACAGCGCATCAATCTCCACTGCGACTCGTTCGAGTTGATCCGAACTTTCCACTTTGACGTTAAACTGAGTCACGGTTCCCAACCCTTTGTTCGATGCCTGTTGCAAGAAGGGCAAGTGCACGTAGGCCACATTATTGTCCTGTGGATGCGGTGAGCGAATCACTCCTGAAACATAGGTATTCACTCCCACCGCCTCAAAACGGTCCCCTGGCTGTAATCCACGTCGGGCTGCAAAATTCTCACCAATCAAGGCACCATCCGTACGCTGCTTCCAATCCTCTATCGAACCGCTGACGATTTGAAGGTCTGGATTGAAACGCGTGAGGTTTTCGGGGGGAACTCCACGAAAGGTAATCACATCCAGGCTCGCTCCACAGTTGTTGACAACGATCTGGGTTGGCACAACCTCCCGCACCCCGTCGATGCGTCGGATCTCGCTGCCATAGTGCTCGGGAAGGCGCGAGGTCGCCGGGCAAAAGCGATTCTCACGGTACACAATCAAGGTCGTGTCGGCTGCAGCTCCTTCCGTCACCACACGAAGTGACTGTTGCATCGTCTCAACGGCGGTGAACAGAAACATGCCGGAAGCAACCCCCACAAGCGTCAACAGGCTGCGGGTACGGTGCCTCATCACCTGCTTGGCCGCCAGGGCAATCAAGGACAAAAGCAGTTTTACTGCGTTCATGTGCGCAACACCTCCTCGCTGCCAAACGAATGCACATCTGCCTCCACAACCAGTTTCCCTTTGTCCAGGTGCAGGGTGCGATCCGCAACGTCAGCGGCCCGCTGGTCATGGGTCACCATCACGATGGTGCGATCATGCGAACTGGCAAGCTCCTGCAACAGATCCAGAATCTGACTCGCCGCACGTCGATCCAGGTCACCCGTCGGTTCGTCCGCCACCAGGAGTTCCGGTTGCGTCACCATCGCACGGGCAATCGCCACACGCTGTTCCTGACCACCCGAAAGTTCGGTGGGTCGATGATGCATACGGTCCGCCAGTCCCACCAGCTCCATGGCCATGTGAATTCGCTCCCGTCGCTCTTTCCGACTCAGACTCGAATCGAGTAGCAGCGGCAGTTCCACGTTTTCATATGCCGTCAGAATGGGAACCAGGTGGTAGAGCTGAAAAATGTATCCACAGGTCCGTGCGCGCCACCGTGTCAGCTCAGCCCGGGACAGTCGGGAGAGTTCGGTCTTGCCCACCCACAGCTCTCCCGTCGTGGGTCGATCAATTCCGGCGATTAGATTCAGCAAGGTGGTTTTACCGGATCCCGAGGGTCCCATCAGGGCAAGAAATTCTCCTTTTGGAACGGATAGATCCAATGCCTCCAAGGGGGTGACTTCCGTTTTTCCTTTGAAATAGGTTTTGGATACCCCGTTGCAGGAAATGTAGAATTCTGGTTTTTGATTCATGTGTATGCTTCTAGGGTTGTATGCGAATGCGGGATTGGTCTTTCAGGTCAGGATCGGGGGCAATAACCACTTGATCCCCGGGATTTAATCCACTCACGATGCGCACGAAGTCCGGACGATTCGAGTCGGTAGCGATGCTTGCTTCGATGCGTTGCACCCGACTACGATCCGCTGCCAGTCGAAAAAGCTGAGCACGATCTCCCGAAACCTGCAGTAACGCGGTTTTGGGAACAAAGAGCGCAACGCTTGACGAAGCATCACCCGCTCGTCCCGGTTTCTGTGGGGTGGTTGCGGACTCAAGAAACTCCACACGGCAGAGCATTTCCGGTCGCATTCGGGGATCGGTTTCCAGCAATTCCACCTTGGCCTGCAGGGTGTTGCGCTGCAGGTCGGACTCGCCGACGATGCGCGTCACGCGGCCCCGGAAAAACTGGTTGGGCAGCAAGTTGCTCCGCACCCGAGCCCATTGTCCCACCTGCAACTTTGCGGCTTCCTCCAAGGGAACATCAATACGGGCCTGCAGAGAGTCTGGGTCAAAAATCACGGCAAGCGTGAGGGATTCCATGTTGTCTGCTCCCGCCATTACCTTGCGCCCCGGATAGGCATTCAAGCGCTGGATGATGCCGTCAATCGGTGCTCGAATCTCGGTGCGTTTCAGCGCAAGCTTGCGCAATTCGAGTCGAGCTTCTGCTTCAAATTTGGCAGTGCGAGCGATTTCGATGCGCAATTGCGCCTGCTCGATCATCTGCTCAAGTTCGGCAACGCGAGTAGCCAGTGCTTCGACCTGGGCTTGTTGCGTCTTCAATCGCAACAATGCCTGGGCAACTTCCTGCTCGGGCACAGCACCGTCCGAAAGGGTCTTCATGCGTTCGGCCGTATCCGCAAGCTCCGCAAGCCGAGCCTCTGCCACTCGAATCTCCGCATGAACCCGCTGCAGCTCGGCTTCGCGTAACAAGCGTTCACGCACATGCAATTCGACCTGTTGTGTGCTCTGTTCAAAGCGTGCCTGGGCTTCATTCCGTAACAAGCGTTGATCCTCATCGATCAAGCGGGCAATGCGCTGGCCAGCCTTCACCGCTTCACCCTCCAGCACATCGACCTGTGCCACAACACCGTCCACAAGCGCAACTGCACGCTCTGGGTATGGATCCGCTTCCAGCCAACCCGATGCCTGAAACAGCACTTCCGCTTCAAATGCATGCTCAGTCGGGTCACTCGCAGGAGTGGGTTTGGCATTTTCGGTCGTCGCTGTTTCACTTCGCTGAACCACGACAGAACTCACCTTCACCGGATTCGCAGGCAATAAGCGCTCTCCAAACAGGAGCGCGACGATAAGCACAAAACAGGCCAGCAATGCAAAGGGTAGCAGTCGCAGCCACTGATCGATACGATCTGCTTTGCCGGACTGCATCCGGGCAGATTTGGTTTCGGTGTTGACGGAGGATTCCTTCGATTTTCGGATAAAGGATGAAAGCGATTTTGGGTTCATGGACACCAGTGTTTGTTCCAGAGCGATGTGTGCAGAGTCCCTGCACGCGACTCACAATTTGCATCCTTCCCTGCCGTGTTCACACATACGGAACCAGTGAAAGGAGTCGATAGGTCTGGAATGGTGGTGTCAGATTCGCATGACTCCTGTTATTCGGAAATCAGTGAACCCATTTGGAGGAAGGCAGCGGGAGTCCGGAACATGTTCCACCCCAAAGCTTTGCCACAAAGGCAATTTCGTATTTACTACTCTTTCGCGGGGTGCCGGAAACTGGGTATCATTGACGGACTGAGAAGTTACCGCCAGTTCCATCGGAATGGATGGCAATTCGAGCATGCATCCACATCCGGAATTTGAGTCGGCGGGGACGCGGCTGGGTGCTGGTTCCGATGGGGATTCACAACCGCAATGCAGTTTTTCCACTTGCACACAACAGCATGGGTCATCTGATCCAGCCTCATCCGCACAGTGAGGTGAGGTGTGCGCCAACAACCCGGGTCCCAATGCCCACAACAGCATCAGGAGCATCACTGCGGGTTGTTTTTGAAGTGAGTTATGCATTACCCTGAATAGGGAAACGATTAACGAGAGACTTTGCTTTCACAACCGAAAAAATGAATCTGAACTCTCAGAATCGCCCTGCCCTACCGCAGTTCGCCGACAATTCTATTCACCTTGCCCGCAAACGGTGCAACTCCAGCCTTGCCCCCAGCGTCGCAAAACGCTTGCACTGTTGCTGTGAAAGCAAAGCTAAAAGTCATTGCATTCGACGCCGACGACACACTCTGGGTGAACGAACCCTACTTTCAGGACGCGCAGGTTCAGTTTGGACAAATCCTTCGCGAATGGATCGAACCGGAGCAGGTTATCGAAGCACACTATCA